>JAQGHS010000290.1 GCA_028291605.1 Planctomycetaceae bacterium
AGCCTACTGTAGCTTGACTCTCCAGAGTCGAGCGCTTTCGCTTCGAAAGAAGCACCCGACTCTGGAGAGTCAGGCTACACATCCGCAGGCGGATGCCACGTCCCCCAATGGCTGAGGTACTGGGAATAGGCAGGCGAAGTCGCGGCCTGTTCCTGCAGCCAGGAGTGAGTGTCCGTCACCAGTTTTTGTTCGTCTTCGAGCTTCATCTTGCCCAGCAAGACCTGTGTGCGCAAGAAGACAAAATACGTATCGAGAACATCGCAGCGACAGTAGTCATTGATTTCCTGAGCCTTTCCCGCCAGGTACATGTCCTGAACCTGCGACCCATCCACGCCACTCTTACCCGGCTTGCCGATCAGGTTGGCCAGCAGATTCAGCCCGCCGACTAGTCGTGCCGCCCCATAGTTGGAGATCACGTCGTGCAGATCGAGGTGGGCTCCCATGTTAAAGCGGTTGCGGGCCTGGTCGAAGGACTTGTCGTCGTAGTTAAACCAGCCCGGCAGACTGATTCCATATCGAAATGCCGCGAGTTCCATCAGTGGGATGTCGTAGCCGCGGCCGTTGAAGGTGACCAGCGTAGGCCGCCCATAATGCATCCAGCCCTGCCAGAATTTCTTGGTAATGACGTGTGGGCGATAGGCGGGGGTATCAAGGACTGTTAAGTCGGTCAGCCGAAATCCAGAGTCTACTTTGCCAATCGCTACCGAAATCGGCAGCATGAACGTGTGGGGAATAAAATCTTTGCCATCGCCCCGCTCAGCCACCAGTTCCTGGCGATAACGGGCAATGGCTTCGTTCGGTTTGAGGTTCTCTTTCGGGTAGCGAATCTTGGCGATCAGCTCGCCATCGGCTACGGCTTCAGTATCGAAAATCAGGTAGCTGGGTTTGGCTGACTGATCCATCGGGAACCTCGTATTCGAGAGCAGGGATTGCATGCGTCTTGCGAATTCGTCTGGAGAGTTCTACAACTCTATACAGATTTAACCGCGGATCGTGAATGCGTTTGAGGGGAGAGCGTGGCTCCCGCCGAGCCGCTCTGTCGCCCGACTCTCCGAGTCGGGAGTATCAAACAAAGCAGACCCGACTCGGAGAGTCAGGCGACTAGTTCTTGACGAGAAAGATACTCGATGGCGGTCTTTGAAACGAGCTTGGTATTAAATGCTCCTCTGGAGCGGGTATTTGACTTCTCCATTCGACCGGCAAACATTTCACGTATCAGCCCTCCCGTGTTGGGATTGAAATTTGTGAATGCTCCTGAGGAGTACTTCATGGGCGCGAAATTCGAATTCAAGGTTCAGGCGTGGGGAACGGTCCAGACCTCCCACTTCGAAATCGTCGAATTCGATCGGCCGAACTTGTTTGTCGAGGTGCAGCTGAAGGGACCGATGAAAAGCTGGCGGCACGAACATCGCTTTGCAACCAATGCGGACGGACAGACGGTCGTCACGAATCGGATCGAATTCACCCCCCCCGGGGGATTGGTCGGCTTGCTGGTCACCGAGTCCAAAATCCTCGATAGTATGGAAGATGGCTTTTATCATCGTCATCAACAGTTGAAAAAACTGCTGGAAGGACCTGCCTGATCGTGCCCCCACCTCTGCCCCCTGCGAATCGCGGTTCAAACGCCGGTACGCTCATCGCGATGATGCTGCTGGCAGTCTGTGCGATGGGGTTGTTCATGCTGGTGTCGATGGTCACCCCGTTCGTGATCGGAGTCATTCTGGTGCCGGTCGTGCTCGGACCGCTGGCCGTGTTCCAATATCTGATCTGGGGCCGCTGGCTGGATCGCCTGCGTGCGGAAGACCAGGCTCGTGAAGCGGCGAAGAAGTAGGGGGGCATGGTTCTTGGTTCGTTGTTCTTGGTTCTTGGTTCGTTGTTGGCGCGCGGACCGGAGAAATTGCTGCCTGGAACATCAAGACTTGCTCATCAACTGAGCTCAAGAACTAAGAACTAAGAACCAGGAACTCCGCAGATCAATTGGCCCGCTTCACCCACAGCGCCAGCAATTGATCGGTGTCCGTCAGATCGCTCACCACATGATCCGGTTCCGCGGTCTTTAACTGATCCACGGAATGAGAACCGGTCGCCACGGCGAGGACTCGGGCACCGATCGCTCGACCGCAAGTCACATCATGCGGAGTATCACCGATCACCCACAGCGTGATGGTTTCATCGATCTCGCGGCCCAGATATTGCTCCGCACGCTGTCGAGCTACGCGGGCCACATCGTTGCGTTCCACGAGGTTGTCTGCGAAGCCACCGCACTGGAAGAAGTGATTCAAACCGAAGTGACGCAGTTTGTTCGTGGCCCCGGCCTCGACATTGCCGGTCAGCAATCCCAGCAACACATCCGACCGCCCCTGCAACGCTTCCAATAAGAGGCGAACTCCGGGCAAAGCTTGCCCCTGTCGCTGCGTCAGACAGACGGGCAGATGTCCTAGATAGGCCACCAGAAAACGCTTGATGTTTTCCGGGGTCACGTCCAGTTCGTGGACTCGCAGCAGGTCGCCGATGATCGCCGCGTCGGTTCGCCCGGCATAGGGAACGTGTCGATCCGAAACCGTGATCCCGAATTCCGCGAGCAGGGCCGATTCCATCGCCAGCTTGCCGGCCCCACCACTGTCGATCAGCGTGCCGTCGATATCAAAAAAGAGAATGTTCATACCAGTATTTTAGCGAGCCGCACCAGCGGCAGGCGAGGCACCTGCAACAACCACTCAGGAAAATGACAATCACCCGGCTGCCGCTGGGGCTGCCGGGTGATTGGTTCTTAATTCTTGATACTGAGCGGATCGCAACGGCCACTGTTTAGAACTGCCACTGCAAGCCCCAGGTGACCGCCTGCATGTACCACCGGCTGTGTGTCAGGTCGATACGGGGTGCATCGACTCGCCAATCGATCAACTTCGTCGGTCTGGCCACGTTGCCCACCAACAGGAAGTTGTACCCAACCAGCATGTCCGCGTTGGCGAAAATCGGAATGTCGTTGAAGCCCGGGATGGCCCTGAAGACTTTTGCTTTGAAGTAGAAATCCTGCATGAAGATTGGTGACACATGGGTGTGTGCCTGACCGTCGCGGAACTCATTCGGCTTGGGATTCGTCGGCGTGGGAACGGGAATTCCTACCGATGAGCCGTCCAGCATGTTGTTGCCATAGATCTGGATCGTTTCATGATTGGCCATGACCGCCAAGCCTGTCTGGCCAGTCAGAGTAAACACGTTACCCCCCATCTCGTAACGAATCGCGGCTTGAGGTCCCAGCAAATTGGACCTGGTTTGCGAAGTCAGGGTCGTCGTATAAGGTTGATTTCCGAACGGATTGAACGCCACCGTGCTATCACCGAACAGATCGAACTGCTCGCGGATCGTCAGGTATTTCATACCGAAGAGCGGCCGAATCTTGAATCCCAGGGTCTCGTAAACCGGCATAGTAGACCACACAATATCGCCCCCCCAAGCCTGGGCCTTGTATGTCAGCTTAAAGTCTCTATCAAATACGAGTCGAGTACCGAACGGCCCCCCATCGTCCAAGCCTAAGAATCCACGTTCGTTACGGGGGTTCTTGGGATCGCGAATATTGAAAGGTGGGTAGGGGTGATAAATCTGCCGACCTTCCGCGACCCAGAAAGCACTCATCTCCAAGGTCGATGAATCCGGGTTTTGAATGACGAACTTCCCTCTCGCACCGTCACTCGTGAGGTCAGCGCCATTGGCAAATACGCCGGCATTGACCGGCTGAGCTGTCAAGCGACTGCGAGACAACGGGTAGATATTCGGATCGCCGATGCGATCGGTACCGGGACGATTAAATCCGACCCGCAGGTACTCTGAACTGAAAAAGTATTTCCGCTCGCCAGTCACCCCTTCATTCATCCAGATCCCGTTCTGGCGATAGGTCTTGTCCATGATGGGTTGTTCATAGGGCGAAACCTCGGGCCAGTAATTCATATTCGGGTTCGGCATCATCTGCTGCGGCGGATAGCCCTGCGTCAGCGGTGGGGGATAGTATCCCTGCGCCGGATCGACGTAGCCTCCACCACCATAGGCATCTCCGTACGCGTCACCATAACCGCCGTCACCATAGCCGGCGTCGTAGGCAGTAGGTGCGTACTCTTGTCCGTAGCCGGCATCCTCGCCTGCGTCTCCGAGCATCGCACTGCCCGCGTAGTCCGCAGTTGCCACACTGCCCGCCGCCCCCGCTCCTGAGAGCGGTTCGGCTGCATAATCTTGTGCGACTGCGGTGTGGATGAACGTGAACGCCGTCAAGCAGCTCCACAGACAGACCACTTTGTTAGGAATCCGCATCGAAGTGTCCTTGATTTACAGCCTGCCGAAGTGACGCACTCGGATGAACTCACCTGAACGGGCCTCATTCGAGACCCCCTCAGAAGCCATTTTGGACGGTCACCTGGTGTTCCACCGCATTAACAGCGAAACACACGGAAACTCCGCACAGAACGGCTCTAGCGGTTATATCGGTCGCTGAAGTTGAGAATCTGTAACGATTATTCTCAACGTTTCGATTCTAACGGAGTTGCCTTGAATAGATGCAACACAATACTTGAAAATCATTTACGACATTACAACCGCGATCAGAAGGGCTAAAAATCGGGTTCGGAAATTTCCAAAGTCGTGAAGGATCTGGCTGCACTCGCAAAACCGCAGGCCCCGCAATTACCCCAATCATCCAACGGACCAATGGTACGCGTGACGTAGTGGCTTGCTCATCAGAAAAAGACATCAGGGACGGAAAGGACTTAAGGGACATAAGAAAGCCCCTTCCGTCCCTGATGTCCTTGCAGTCCTTTGTGTCCCTTGCCTCCTG
>JAQGHS010000294.1 GCA_028291605.1 Planctomycetaceae bacterium
GGTCTCAATTGTATTACCAATCTCAGAATATCCGTTTCACCGGTTTTCGCACAACTAACCAGTCCCCTATTTACGCCACCATTTCAAACTCTAAAATCAAAGAGTCTCGGGAACTTCAATGCCCGTGACGGTTTGAGAAATTGGCCTGCTTTGCGTCTCAGCAGGCCAGTGTTCTGAAATTCGTCGCGACAGCGGGGGATCTTGAGTAAGCCTGGAGGCTTGGAAGCAGGAAAAAGTTCCGTGCTCGGGGAACGGGTCGCCCCCCGGCCGTGTCAGTTGGCAATGTCGACCCAGGCGGGAATGCCATGCGGCGGAAACCGCAGACGACAGCGACGGAGTCAATGGGACGCCCATGCACCAACCGGCATGGACGCTGCCTGCCTGTCAGCGCGAGACGCTCGGCGAACAGGTGCTGTGACCCCATCGCTCAGGATATCGGATTCCGTCAGATGCACTCGCGGTGCCTCTCGTCTTCTAGGACGCGGATATCACATTCTGACGAGCCTGGTTGGCGCTGGTCTGTGTGGCAGATTTGCGTGTGGGCCATACTGTATCTGACTTTAAGTCAGGCCGTGGTCTGCTGGTCGCAAACAGGAACGCTGCAGGGGCGGGTTGAAGTCTGTACTTATGCCGATGTGGTCGCTCGCGATCGCAAATGGCAGCGGTTGTTTGTGAAAGTGTCGGCGCACCTGCGAAACAACCAAACCAATGAAGGTTTGGAATGGCTGCAGAAATGCTTTGCCGAGCCGGAAGATGCCTATTTGTTGAGTCAAGAATGGGATCTGCCGTCAGTACGTGGCGTCGCGACGGCGATGCTGCGCGGATCTGGTGAATCGGCCTGGAAAAACTATGAGCAACTGTTTGGGCCAGAGGCCAAACGGACTTTGGACCGCATCGAAAGTGATGGCCCGCCTGGTGCCTATCAGCGGGTCATTCGTCCCTTTGAGAACACGGCGGCCGGGGCGACCTCGCTTGATCGCCTGGCAAACTGGCATCTGGGGCGCGGTGATTATGATTCCGCGGTGAACTGTTGGGAGCAGCTGCTGTCGAACCCGGTGCATGCCTCGCGCGTCACGGCGGTGCAGCGATTGAAATTATTCTTCGCGGCGAGTCGTAGTGGTCGCGTGGAGATCGCTCGACGTGAAGCCGAATCTCTGAATAAAACGCGGATCGCGCTGGGGGGCCAATCGCTCGTGGCCAGCGATTGGTGTACCAAACTGGAACAGCTGCCGGCAGTCGTGTCACGGACCGCGCTGGATTGGCGATTCTTCGGCGGCGCTCCGGAACGGACGCGTGTCAGCCCAGGGAGCGCTCCGTTCCTACTGCGGCCCAGTGTCACGATCTCGATGTTTGATGCGGATTCGCGAGAAACTTCCAAACCTGAGGACCGCCGCGCTCTTGTGGATGGTCGGGCGCAGTACGAAAAAGACTTCGAGAACGCACTTGGTACCGGTAAGGAGATGGGATTTGCCGGAACGCCCATCGTCAAAGATAACCTCATCATCTGGCGAGATTCGTTTGGTCTCCGTGCGATTGATCGACAGACCCGGCAGAACGTCTGGTCCTACTCCACGGCGACTCGGCTGCATTCTCTCCTCATCTTCAATACGGAAACCGAGGCTCCGACTCGCGGCGGGCAGTCAACGTATAAACAGAATTCCGTTTTGGAACAGCTCACCAGTGACGGGTCGCATGTTTACTTCGTCGATCACAACACCATTCCGGATCGGACACAGGGGCAGTTTCTCTTCGATCAAGGCGAGTTGAATCCGCGTGATGGCAAACTAGCGGCGCCAGCCTGGAACTGCATCGTAGCCTTGCAGCTGAAAGGGGCCAATGCTGGGCGTGCCGTCACGTGGAAGCTCGGTGGACATCCGGCGGACGAACCGAATGCCCCGCTGTCGGGCCATTTTTTTGTCGGTCCACCCTTGCCGCTCGGGGGACTGCTGTATTGCGTTGCCGAGCACCAAAAGCAGATCTGGCTGATTGCGGTACATCCTGACACCGGGCTGATCGAATGGCGGCAAACTTTGTCGCTGGCACCGCAGGCTTCGCGTGAGTCGCCTCTCCCACCCGATAAAATGCGATTGGCCCCGGCGTGCCTGCCTGCGGCCGCGCGTGGAATTCTAGTTTGTCCGCTGGCCTCCGGAATTCTGGTCGGTGTGAACCAGCTAACGGGCGAAATTCTATGGGCTCATGACTATCGCGCACGTCGAAAGGGACCGCCGTTTCAGTATGGTCAGCCCCATAATTCGTTCGAGCAATTCAATGACGGAGATTTTCCGAATCCGCCGCTGATCCATGGCGATCATGTCTATTTTCTCTCCCCTGGAGAAAACAGTACTTCGGACCAGTTAATGTGCCTCAATTTGCAGACGGGCAAGAAAATCTGGCAGGTCGATACGACGGTCGATTTGAAGTATCTGGCCGTGGCCAATAATGAGTTCGTGGTCGGAGTGGGAGGGACTGATGTCCTGGGCATGTCGGCGAAGGACGGCAAGACGACGTGGGCGAAGCGCGTGCCTCGCATTTCAGGTGTGGGAGCAATCTTACCCGACGTCTACCTGCTCCCGATCGCGGATGGACGAGTCCTCAGTCTGAATCTGCAAAATGGAAGCGAAGTCGGGTTCGCGATGCAATCCCCCGGAATTCGACCGGGAAATCTGGTGGTGACGGGTTCTGACGTGATCTCGCTGAATGGCCTCGATTTGCAGGTATTTCCGCAGTCCGCCGAACTGCTGGCCAGTATGGAAGCAAAACCTGACGCCGAGCGAACATCATTTCAGTTCTGGTTTGAACTCGGCGAACTGCAGTTCCGCATGGGGCAGATCAACCCGGCGAAAGCCAGCCTGGTCAAAGCGCTGACCCTGGCCGAACCAACGACTCAGTCGACGATTCGTGGCTTGCTGCGGGATCTGGCCTGGCACGAGTTGCTCCAGCAACCTGATCAGCGAGCGAAGATTCTTGCTGAATACGCTGAGCTATGCGAACTTCCCGAACACCGGGCCCAGCATCTGTTGCTCAAAGCCGAGGAAGAACTCCGCCGTGGAGAACTGGTTCAGGCTCGGCAAACTTCGCTCGAGCTGATGCAGGTCGACGTGTCCCAGCCATTGCGATTGCTCGCCGATCCTGACCGCCATTTGACGGCCGCGGTCTGGGCGGGGGAATTGGTGAAACGGTCTGCTGAGGGAACGCCACCCATCAAGATTGCGGCACCGGCGGCAGCCGAAGTCGACGAACTGCTGCGGCGGTCTGATCGTCGGGAATTGCAGCAATTCCTGCAGCAATATCCCACTGCCGCCCGCTCGGCCGAAGTACGGCTGGCACTGGCGAAACTTCTGGTTCAGGACGGGCGAGTTCAAGCGGCGGAACTGGTCGTCTGGCAAGATCATGCGGGGACCGATCCCGCTGCACTGGCGGCCTGCCGGTTCCTGCTGGAATTGTGGGACTCGGCCGGACTGTACGAGGAATCGGGACAGGTGCTCCACCAGATTGGGACACGACTCGCGTCCGTCAAAGGTGCCGATGGCGTGTCGGGCAAGGAGTTCTACGCGGATTATCCACGCGATAGCTTGGCCTGGTCCGCGGGCCAGCGATTTGTGCCTCCTAACTGGCGGATCGATACCGTGCAAATCCGGGAAGAGCACGAAGTTGATCTGAAACTCCGTGGGACCTTTAATAAGGCGCCGCGGTATGTCAATATCACGCAGAGTTCTCAGCAAATGATTATTCGCGGCCAAACCC
>JAQGHS010000324.1 GCA_028291605.1 Planctomycetaceae bacterium
CGGGTGGTGTTTTGCGAATGACAAGGGGTGGGACGAGACCTTGTCGCTGATCAATGCGGCGGCGGGGTTGGAGGTCGAACGGTTCGGGGTGGCTCCGGTGTCGTGGCCGGAGATTCGGGCCGAGTTGTCGGGCTGGTCGGATACGCGGGGGGCCAAGGTCGTCGATCGGGATGAACTGGCGGCGTTGGGGGCGGCGTGCCGGCAGGCAGGGAAACGGGTGGTGTTTACGAATGGGTGCTTCGACCTGCTGCATGTGGGGCATGTGACGGTGCTCCAGCAGGCTGCGGATCTGGGGGACGTGCTGGTCGTCGGGATTAATAGCGACGCGAGTGTGCGGCGACTGAAGGGACCCGGTCGACCGGTGATTGGCGAACGGGACCGGGCGACGCTGCTGGCGGCTCTGGGGTGCGTCTCGCATGTCGTCGTCTTCGATGAGGAGACGCCGCTCGATCTGCTGCAACGGTTGAGGCCGGACGTGCTCGTTAAAGGGGGCACGTACCGGATTGACGAAGTGGTGGGGCGGGAGATTGTGGAGAGCTACGAAGGGGAAGTGCGTGTGGTGGGTTATGTGGAGGGAGTCTCGACGACGCGGATTTTGGCGGGGTTGAAGTTGTAGCCTGACTCTCCGAGTCGGGTGGTCTGGATTTGCAATTGCGACTGAATCAGCCGGCACGCGTTAGCGTCCGGTTCTCTTGTGGGATTTCGAGCGGTTGTGGCCTGAACCGTGGGCTAGCGCCCTGCGGCTGATGGGTCTAATGGTTAATGTGGCTACAGGGGGCACCAATGCGGCGAGTGATTCTGCGTTCGTTTCAGAGTCCCGGGGATATTCTGATGCTGACGGCTGCCGTGCGCGATTTGCATCTGGCGAATCCCGGCCGGTTCCAGACGGATGTCCGCACCGCCGCTGACCCCTTGTGGCAGAACAATCCGCACATTACCCCGCTGAGAGAAGGCGACTCGGGGGTCGAATCGATCGACATGCACTACCCGCTGATTCATCAGGCGAATCAGCGGCCCTATCACTTCATTCATGGCTATCCCCAGTTCATGGAGCAGGCTCTCGGAGTGCGGGTGCCGCTGACCCGGTTTGCGGCTGACGTCCATCTGACTGCCGAGGAAAAGCAGTCGCCGCCGCCGGGAGCCGAAGACGGCGTGCCCGAACGTTATTGGATCATGATGGCCGGTGGGAAATATGACTTTACTGCCAAGTGGTGGAATCCGGCCGCGTATCAGGCTGTGGTGGATCATTTTCAGGGACGCGTGACCTTCGTCCAATGTGGCGAGAAAAGTCACTGGCACCCGCCGCTGAAGGGAGTCGTGAATCTCATCGGGAAGACTTCCATTCGTGACTTCATCCGCTTGATGTATCACGCTGATGGTGTGGTGTGTCCCGTGACGTTTGCGATGCACCTGGCGGCGGCCGTCGAGACCAAACCCGGGCGGCCGAAGAACCGGGCGTGTGTCGTCATCGCCGGGGGGCGAGAACCGGCGCAGTGGGAGGCATATCCGCATCATCAATATCTGAGCACGAACGGCGCCTTGAACTGCTGTGCCGACGGTGGCTGCTGGAAATCCCGCTGCCAATTGGTGGGAGACGGAGACCGGAAGGATCAGCACGACCTGTGCGTCGATCCGGTCCAGGTCTCGGCCGACCTGAGAATTCCCCGCTGTCTGGATCTCATCACTCCCGAACAGGTGATCCAGCGGATCCAACTGTATTACGACGGCGGAGCCCTCCGCATGACGAATGGCCACGTCGCAGCAGCGAGTCCGGCGGTGCTCAAGGTGCCGACTCCAGAGCCTCCGCGAGAAACGAAGGTTGTCGTCCCCACGGTGGAAGTCTCTGCGCCCAAGACTCCCGCACCAGCCGCAATCTCCAAAGGCAAGTCGAAGTCGACCACGGCAGTCCGTTTTCATCATGGATTGGGCGATGCGGTGTACTTCGCCCATTTGATTCCGTCATATACGCGGCGCGGATATCAGATTGAGGTGGAATGCACGCCCGACAAACGCATCTTGTTTGAAGCGGCGGGGGCGACCTGTATCGACCGGGCGAGTCTGACTCACGATTGGGGCTATCCGGCCGGAAAGACGCATGAGGGGCAAGGTCACTTCTGGCAAGGGAGCAAGATGGGGCACAACATTAGTGCCGCCCCGTTGCCGGATATCGGGCGTCCTGAAGACCTGTGGAATGAGTTCTGCGGCCAGCGGATTGATATCGGCCCGTATCTCAGCGAGGAAGTGGTCAAGAAGGTCGATGACTGGTGCTCCAAACTGCCGGGCCCCATCGTCCTATTCCACTCCAAAGGCAATACCGGTCAGGAGCGGAAGAGCCTGCCGGACCCCATTGCCCTGGACTTTTATCAGGCGTTGCTCGAACAGACTGATGCCAGTTTAGTCCTGCTGGATTGGGACCATCGCGTACCACGGCTGGCTTCGTACCGAGTCCGCCACTTAGAGGATTATGGGCCATGCTCGACTGCCGAGATGTTTGCTCTGATGCGCCGGGCCGACTTGATGGTGGGGATCGATAGTGGTCCGCTGCATGCGGCCCGCTTTACGTCAACGCCGACGATCGGGGTTTGGATGCCCGGCCATTATCCGACGACGTACACACTGCCTCGCAGCGAGCAACTCAATGTGGTCTTGGCCGATCATACGAAAACATTTAACCGCTATAAGCGAATTCCGTGGAATATTGTTGAGCATCCCGGCGGCTCGTTCCGCGGCGAGCTCTTAGCTGGCTACTGTGCCCAGATACTCGGGGGGACGAAATATCTCGGCCCGCAGTTCCAGGCGGCCGATCTTCAACTGCAGCAATTTATTCGCGAATTCTGCCGCCCGCCACGGGTTTCTAACGGGGGCGAGCATCGCGATCGCAATAACAGTTTTGACAAGTTATTCCGCGAGATCCGCGAGCGTTTCCCGCAACCGCTGATCGTCGAAACCGGGACAATTCGCGCTGCCGAGGACTGGTCCGGAGCCGGGTTCTTCACGTATCTGGCCGGCAGTTACGTGCATCGTATGGGAGGTCGGTTGCACTCGTGCGATATCAATCCGACGCACTGCAAGTTCGCGAAAGAATGGACGTCGGTGTTTGTCGAGTGTGTGGTGGTCCACGAGCGGGATTCGGTTGAGTTCTTAAACACCTTTCCCGATAAAATCGATGTACTGTACCTCGATTCGCTCGACACGACCGAACCCCTGCATGCCGAACATGCTCAGCGCGAACTGACCGCGGCATTGCCTCGTCTACACGAGCGAAGCATTATTGTCTTCGACGATACGCCGTGGCAAAACGGCGGTTGGCAAGGCAAGGGGGCCCAGGCCGTCCCGTGGCTCATCGAACAAGGCTGGCACGTGCTTTACGCCGGATATCAAGTGCTGCTGTCACGGTCTCCGATGGCGAGCAGACCGACGTAACTCATGTTGCCAGCTCGTCCGTTACTCAATCACGCCGCTGCTCCATGACCTGATTTGGGATCTTATGCCCGCACTTGATGCTC
>JAQGHS010000325.1 GCA_028291605.1 Planctomycetaceae bacterium
GTGAAGAAGAGGACGGTCACCATGCCCCCGGCGGAGCCCATGACGACGGCGTATGTGACCAGTGCCGAATATGTGCTGACAAACGGCAAGCCGAGCAGTGCCGCTGCCAGAAGTCCCATGGCGACCGCTGCAAGGACCGTGATCTTGATACGGGTCGCCAGCCATCCGGTGAGCAGATTACCGATCAGGCCGATCGCGGTTGTCATCATTCCCAAGTCGTAAAAGGCGGTTTTTTCGAAACCGCGCTCGATCAACAGGGATTCACTAAATAGTGACACGCCGGACGACACCAGGCCATACAGAGACGTGGCGATGCCAAACATCCAGAAGGCGGGTGTCGCGAGTGCGCCTGACAGCGTGAAGTCGGTCAGGTCGGTGAAGTTGACAGTCGAGGAATTCTCGGGTGAGTCGTCCGGTGCTGTGCGAACCAGCAGCGCAAACAGGGGTGCCACGCCGAATAACAGTACCGCCCCCAGCCCCGACCATTGTGTCCTCCAGTCCCAATCGCGCAGGCCGCGGCCCCAGATAAATGCGGCCGCGAATCCGACTGACACCAGTAATGAATAGACGCCCGTCGCCAGGGGCAGCTTCTCGCGAAACCATTTGCCGGTCATCGAAATACTGACCACGGACAGGGCACTCTGTCCTAAGCCGCGGGTCAAGGTAATGAGGATCGCGAATTGCATCACGCCGACGGCGTTGGTCATGGCGATGACGACCAACCCCAGCAAGCCAACGACCAGCGACGAAGTCACCCGCAGGCCGCAACGGTCAAGCATCCAGCCCGCAGGAATGCAGAACAAGGCACCCGCTAATGTGGCCCACAGGTTGATGTAGCCGAACATCTGCCGGTCAAGTTGGAGCATGGAATCGTTCAACAGGCGTTCGGTGATCATCCCCAATCCGTGCGTCCGTCCGGGCAGTGTTGCGACCATCGCCAGCGCGGCGAGGACGACGATCACCCATCCGTAAACCGGCGAGCGAAAAAAATTGGAGACTCGGGACATTGGTAGGCTCTAGTCAGTTGTCAGTTGTCAGTTGTTAGAGATAGCGATGTCGCCGCGTTTGCCAGAACGTGGGCGATGTGCCCTGGATTCCCACGCTCTGGCGAGCGTGGCTACAACATGATTGGTTACTTGAAAAACAACGGCTCGGTCGCCGACGGTTGCCGGTGCTCGCGCAGGCGTTCGCGGAATTCGGCATAGTGCGCGTCGCGTTGATCGCCACCATCTGACCGGGCATTGTAACTGATATAAAACACGCGGCGCATCTGATTCGATCGATTGGGGGCCGAGCGGTGTGGGGTCAGTCCATGAAAGATGGCGATGTCGCCGGGATTCAGTACCAGCGGTGTGCGGCGCTGTTCGTCGACGCAATCGTCGGGGAGCATATAGACGCTGCCGTCGGACGAGAGAAAATCGTGATGGTAGCCGGCAAACACTTCGGTGCAGCCGTTGGCTTCGGAACTCGGATCGATGGGAATCAGGACCGTCAGAAACGATCGGGGAAAGCCCTTCCAGGCGAGCGGAATATCCTGATGTAATTGGTAGCCACGCGCCCCGGGGGGCTTAAAGATCAGCTTGTCTTTAAAGAGGCAGGCGGGTTCGCCATAGAGCGATTCAAGCACCGACAGGAGCCGCGGGTCTGCACAGAAGCGTTCGCAAACGGGCGAGATGTCATTCACCGGATCAAACACTTCGAAGAGGGATTCCCCCGACTGATGATGGGCCATGTACCGGCAGCGCAGGTTATGCGGGTCGATGAGGTCGCGGCGCTCCGTCAGCAATCGGTCAGACTCGGCCAGCAGTTGCTGCATCTCATCCGAGTCAAACATATTTCGTAGCACGAGAAACCCGTTGGTCGCGTACTCGTGCCGTTGATCTTGCAGGAGGCGATCGAAGCGGTCAGCAGGCATCGTCATCGGCTGGCTTTCACAGGGATCTCGTGCGAATTGCGATTCGGGCTTCGTCTTAGACCGCGCCACTGCTTTAGTCGGGATTGGCGAGGTCGAATTCAATTCGACTCACACCCATTCTAATATTCGTTTGAGTGTCACAATATCTGATCTGTTTTCCATTTTGCAAGCGACGGAGTCTTCGACGCCCGGACACGGCCCCGACCCTCTCTAGGCAGAACGTCAAGGCGACCTTGGCAGACGACGTCACGGCCAAATCTCCACCTCCCCTTGACGTCCATCAGGGAGTGCATTACTGTTGTAATACACTCATGCATAATCTGAACTTCCAATTTGAAATCCAACCCTCCTCGGGAGTCCCCATTTATCGCCAGGTCATGGACCAGGTCCGGGCGCTGGTGGCGGGGGGCAAGCTGCGGCCGGGGGACGTCTTGCCGGGTATTCGGCAGATGGCACTCGACCTGCAGGTCAACATGATGACCGTCTCCAAGGCTTACGCCAAACTCGAAGCGGAAGGACTGCTGGAGCATTCGCGCGGCAGCGGCATGCGGGTCGCAGAACAAACGGGTCCCGGGACCCTGGCACAACGGCAACAGGAACTGCGCCCCCTGGCCGAAGCCCTGGTCAAGCGCGGCGTCCTGTGCAATCTATCCCCGGATCAGATCCGCGCCCTTGTCGAATCGGTTCTTAAGGAGCAGCAGTGATGACGACCACAGCCGACCCGATCATCCAGATCTCGCATCTCCACAAATCCTTCGGATCGAACCGCGTGCTGCGCAATGTGAGCCTGGAGATTCCTCAAGGCGCGATCGTCGGCCTGTTAGGGACCAACGGTTCAGGCAAGTCGAC
>JAQGHS010000148.1 GCA_028291605.1 Planctomycetaceae bacterium
ACAGCGCGTTGAGCATCGAGGTCTTGCCGGTACCCGTACCGCCGGAGATCACGGTGTTCTTGTGAATGAGCACCACGAACTCGAGGAACTCGGCGGCTTCCGCGGTGAGACTGCCCCATTCCACCAGGCTCTTTAAGCTGAAGCTGGACTTCTTGAACTTACGGATCGAAAAGCAAATCCCCTGTCGCGACGCCGGCGGGATGATGACATGCACGCGCGAACCATCGGGCAGGCGGGCATCCATGCTGTGATGATCCGCATCGACCTGGCGATTCACGTATTCGGCGATATTGACCGCGGCCGCCATGAGTGCCGCATCGTTGGGAAACTTCAGATCCGACCGGTGGATGATGCCGGCCTTTTCGTAATAAACGACGTCAGGCCCATTGACCAGAACTTCCGAAACCTGGGGATCATCCAGCAACGGCATGATCGGACCCAGGAAGTGCGTCGTGGTGACCTGATAGATGTCCTTGGCGAGCATGAATGGCCTTTATCTGCGACGAAGTCAGAGTCGATCGTCTCGAGCCTGCGTCCGTCCGGCTCACCTGTCCTATTTATTCTTTGACAGGTGTTGAGTCTAGCGGGACGAACTGGAATTGGCTTGGTCGCCAGGATTCCCTAATTTTTCCAAGTCGTTGATGACTTGTGTAACCAGCCAGTCATTCTTGCCTACGACCAGTTTTTTCTCCAGCGCTGGAATCAACAAGGTGCGGATCGGTGCCAGGTTTCTCGCCAGGCTGTTGAGTTGGGTGATGTCCACCGTCAGGTCGACCAGCAATTGACTGGCGATAAGATCCAGATGGGGCTTCCAGCTGCTGTCCTTGGCGGCCCGCAGGTTTTGCAGTACCGCCAGGGCATTGGCCGCGTGAAAACGGGTCGCGTCCGCAGTCTGTGGCTGATCGAGGACTTCCCAGAATTTCTTTTCCGCGGCCTCGGCATAGCTGACCGGCGCCACCGACGATCCTGAAGATAGGAGGTTGTGGCGCGCATGTCCTTCATTCCGGAAGACTTCACAAATCATGCGCAATTCAGGCGGATCGGCCTTCAGTGCTCGTTGAAAGAGAGGTTCAAATTGTTTCTCATCTTCGCGCAGTAGCGCCAAACGCACCCGCGTCTGTTGGGGACTGCCTTCCTTTTCCTTCTCCTGAAGCTTGGCGAGTTCGGTACGCAGAGACGGGCGTAAGTACCTCCAACGGAGTCTGCCGGGCTCGGGGTATTTTTGCAGTTCGCTGGGAAACTCAGCCTCATGGACCAGCTTCAGTGTTTCAATCTTGGCCCGGGCATCGGTTTTCGCCCAGTCATCAGCCAGCATGTAGCCAGCCACAAGCCCCAGAGCTAAATTGATGGAAGACAGCCAGATCGCCTGTTGAAATCCCTTGTGCATGACCTTCTTCTGGCCTGCCGTCCAGATTCTCGGATCGGTCAATAAGCGGATTCGGAACCATTCCAGGGTGGTCGGCAGATTCCGCTTTTCCGGCTTGTCGATCCAGTTCGCGGTGCGTGTTTCGAGCAGTAGCAGCGTTCGTCCCCGATACGTTTCGCGACGTTTGTTCGTCAGCCAATTGCGGAGCGTCGGCACCAGATAGTCGTGCGCGAGCTGATATCCGCAGCGGACTTCTGGCGAGTCGCCTCCTGGAGCATCCGGATCTGTTTCCAGATCGATTGGTGTGATCAGTCGCAATTCGGTATCCAGGAGTCGGATCAAATCGCTGAAGTCCTGGGGGTGATTCTCATAGCCGGCTGCGACTTTCAGATCAGCCATCGTGCGTTGGCTGCCCTTGATCTCGGTACCCGATTCAGGGAGCAGACGATACAGCAATCCCCGGGCTGCCCGGTCGTGCCGGCGCTGCCGGGGGGATGCATTTCGCGAGCTGAAAGTCTCTTCGAGGAATGCCGTGCCGACACCATGCGCGCCACCGAGAGCCTTTAGAGTTCCCGGGGTCCAGGGCCTGGACTTGACCATTTCGGCGAACAGGGCCAGTCGGACCGGAATCACTTTTCCATCTTCAGCCAGTCCCTGGACCGCCTCTTTGATGAACGCTTTCTGCACAGCCGATAACTCGCCCGGCGGCAGCACGCTGAATGCGCGGCCGAACAACTTCAACACGTGTTCGGCGTGACGTTGATCGAACAAGTCGATCAGCGTACTGTTTTCTCCTTCACGCAATTCGATCTCCAGCGCGTGCATGAACCGGCTGGCTGCCAGCCAGAAGTCATCGCGCACCAGGATCAATGCTGAGACATTCATGCGGTCGCACTGGCGCAAGGCTTCGACCAGTTCCGTATTCTGCGGATTGGAATGTGTGAACAGCCATTGTTCGAACTGGTCGATGACCAGCAGGATCTTGCGTCGTTCGGTTCCGCCTCGCGTGCGCCGTAAAGCGGCCAGGCAATCCGCCAGCGTCAGATCGTCGGCGAGTTCTGGGCACTGCCATTTCAAGGCCCGCAACAGCAGGGCTTCGGTCCCTTCGCCACAGGCTTCCACATACACCGGCCGAATGCTGCTGCTCAGCACGGGCAGTAATCCGGCCTTCACGAGAGATGATTTGCCGCAGCCCGACGGGCCATAGAGGATTCCCACGGCGAAGGCCTGTTGCGGATCCTGACTCTCAATCCGGCTTTTCCAAAATCGCAACGTTGGCGGAAGTCCGTTACGATCGCGTGGTCCCGGTAAGAGATCGAGGAAAAAGTCTGCATCACCCTGATCGAAAGAACGCAGGCCTTTCGGTACGACGCTCGCCGCGCCGCGGTGCGAATCACCCGCCATCAATTGCGATCGTTTGTCCAAATTGAGACTGGATGGTCGCTCAAAGGCGGGTGATGACGGACGCTCCATGCCTGGATTGGAAGGTCTATCCAAGCCCGGATTCGATGATCGATCCAGGTTCGGATTACTGGGGTACTCGCCGGTGGGTGGGGGTGCCGAGTCGGCCTGGTTGCCCTGTAATTGATCCAGCGCGATCTGCAAGTCGTCGCCGAAATCGGCCGCGGTCTGATAGCGGTCCGCGGCCCGTTTGGCCAGAGCTTTCAGGCAAATGCGTTCGAGCTCGCGAGAAACCCGATCGTTCCACATCCGCAGCGGTCGAGGGTCCGCGGTCGCGATCTGATCCAGGATTTCCTCCATACTGCGGCCGCGGAACGGGTCGTGGCCCGTCAAGGCTTTGTACAAGACTCCGCCGAGACTGAATAAATCGGATCGGCCATCCACGCGGTGGCCTTCACCACGGGCTTGTTCCGGACTCATGAACGACGGAGTTCCCACGAAACGGGCACCGACGCCAAAATCGTCATCCGTCAACGCGAGGCCAAAGTCCGCCAGATAGGCATGTCCCTGTTGATCCACCAGAATATTCTGAGGCTTGATGTCGCGATGGACCAGGCCCAGGTGATGGGCATGATGCAGGGCTCGGGCCATCGAAATGATGATACGGACCGAATCTGCGATGGTCAGTGCTTTTTTCCGCAGCAGCGCGTGGAAATCGGCGCCTTCCACGTACTTCGATACGAGAAACACTGTACCGTCGGCGAGATCTCCACATTCATGCACGGGCATGATGTGCGGATGGTCCAGGCTGGCGAGAATGCGGGCTTCCGACAAGTAGTTTTGCCGGACACTGCGATCGACCAATCGCTCTTTGACAGGGACTTTGATGGCGACTCGTCGTTGCAGGAAGCCGTCGTCGATCCCCAGGTAGACTCGGCCAAATGCCCCCTTGCCGAGCAACTTTTCAATCCGGAAGCGGCCGATTGTTGCCGGGATCTCGTCCGTTGGGGCAGTGGCGGCGGGAGCCACCGGAACTGGAGACAAGGGAGGCCGGACAAAATCGTTGGTAGGTTTTTCGCTGGAGTGCGGGAGATAGTTATCACGCACCCGCACTTGAGTCGAGGGGGCGATCTCTTTGCTGCTGACTTCGGAATCACCGGCATTGTCCGCGGGCGATTTACCTCCCTGAGGAATTTGCCGCTCGATCGGTGCACGCGTTCCATTCGAGTCGATTCCGGATTCATTTTCGGAATCCGCGGGCAGAAACCACTCACCAATTTTCGGATCGAGGGGGGCATAATCCGCTACTGAGGGATAGTCCCCATCTAACAGCCGTCGCTCCCAATCGATTTTGATCAGTTCACGCAGCAGGCGCGGACGAATCTGTTCGGGGACCCGTTTCAAGAAGTCGGCAATTTTCGGTGGGTTGCCACTGTTCCATGCCTGCAGAAAGGCATCACAGTATTTGCCCAGACTATCTTGTTCGACCGACATGAGGTTTGTCCCAGGCTGGAATTGCATCAATCAGGACTGTTTTTCAGTCGATTTACGACGAGCATTCCCTGCTCCAGAAACATCGTACCTCCGAGATTCGCGAATCACTTCTCAGGACGGTTGTGGGCCTATTTCATCGGGTGAATGGTGATTGGTGAATCCGTCGAGGGTTGTCGTCGTCGTCCGATTCCAGTCGTGCGCACAGACCGAACTTGCCAAGCCGTGTTTGACAGGGACACGTGACGTTCGATTATGACTGGTCTGGCCACCACGAACAAGCGACGTCCAGGATTTGCCTAGGGGAAAACACTCGTGTCATTTGGGAATCGACACGATGTCTAGTTGCGATGAATCTGGTCGTGATTGCAGGATTCTTCCGTGGGATAGGCATCCTGCCTGTCAATCGCGAAGCGACAGTGCTGTGAACCAAAAGTCGGCAGCGATCAAAGTGGCAATCGTAGAATGAATGGACTTCGGGTTTGTCACTTGACGTGACAAATGACAGGCTGGAAGCCTATCCCACGGAAGAATCCGGGGGCTTACGCCGCCCGGCTCACCTATTCATCTTGTGATGCCAATTCACTTAGCTCTCCGGCCCCAATACAAAACGACTCGGCTTCCCAAGGAAGCCGAGTCGCGAGAACTTTGTGCTAACGATTACTGAGCAATCAGCCGCTGAGTACCAGCCGACTCATCAACCACCGAAGAAGCCAGCAGCAGTCTGGCGATTGATGGGTCCGAACAGTTGGTTCAGCAGCAGGCGAAATTCCCCTTGGAATTGTCGGTCTGCCTGACCGGAAACCGGAAAGGCATACGCTGCTGAGATGAATCGCCGATCGCGCAGCTGCGTGTGCACGCCGAGAACCATGTTGATCGTTTCCACATGGCGATTGGGCGATCCCGCCTGGAACTGACCACGCTGCACGAAATCGGCCTTCTCCAGGGAGTTGCTGGTGTGGAGCTCCATCACCGGCGCCCAAGCTTGGACCAGGGTGTCCGGCGAGTCAGAGCGATAAACCCAATATCCGGCACTCGTGCTGGTGTAGAGATTGGTGGTGTCGTACAGGGTGCCAATTCGTTTCGGCGAGCCCATCGGGGCCAGTGACGGATCGATTAAGTAGTTGTTAGCGTAGATCCCGTTACCGTTCGCGTCGGTGTCGACCTGCAAAAAGCCCTGGCTGAAGAACCGGTCATTGGGCGTGTACAACCAACCGGAAAACGGCAAGATGTGGGTAGCTCCGTTGCTGATGCGTCCGTCAACCACATCACCGGTCACATCCGACTTCAGAATGGTATCGCGGGCCGTGGGTGCTACCACTTGCAAACCGGTCGAGATGGCGAAGCTGGAAGAGCGGTAGATCAGAAATTTGGCCGTCAGGTTCACGTTACCCCAGGAGACGTTGCCGCTGTTTGTACTCCCATTGCTCAGATTGACAACTGGGTCGATTGACGTCGCAAACGGAGCCCGGAACTCGATCGAGGCATTGCCGTCCATGAACGTCTTTTCGAAGCCGGGAGTGAATCGATGCACATCAGACTGCAACACCTGGCTGAACTGAGCGTCCTGGAAATAGCTGTAGTTGAAGAAAATACGGTCGCGAGGCATGGGACTGACGTTTTCGGCAATTCTCAATTGTCCGACCCGGTTCACCGCACCCGCTTGAGTGTTGAATTGATTCACTGAGAACAGGAGCGGATTTGCGGCGTTCGGTGACGCCGAAATCGGAGCCGTGATCAAGTTTCCATGGGAATCACGATCCAAAGTGGCATTCAGACCGGAGACCGTAAACCTGTAGAGCACCTGGTCCGTTGTGCTACCAATTGTCTTGCCAAGCTGAGCCGACAGGACGTCGCCCGGGCAGGAATTGACATCACCA
>JAQGHS010000382.1 GCA_028291605.1 Planctomycetaceae bacterium
GTCGACTGTGATCTCAGCCGGCAACGCGCTATCGGGCAGCAGTGGCACGCCGCGGACAAACGTGGGAGTGCCGGGGAGTGGCGACAGGCCAGGATCCATGCTTGGATTGCATTCAGTCGTGAACGGATCGTATTTCTTACCCAGGAATCCGCCATAGGGCCCGCCACGACGGAAGTTCTGACCCCAACCCAGCCAGTTGGGCATATAGACATACGCCGGCAATTCGTCAGGTCCCGACTTCGTGTTCAAGAACTCGCACACCGATCCCATGCTGGGCGGGTCAGTATCGTGCGGGTTCTGGTCCGGTACCGGGGCCTCGTAACCTGTATAGCTTGGTAGGCAGTTATGGCAGCCCGCTTTATGATTCAGCGATCGAATGAGAGCCGTGCGGTGCATCCATTTGGCGGTCAGCGGCATGTGCTCGCAGACTTGAATCCCGGGTACGTTGGTACTGATCGGTGCGAATTCCGAGCGTACTCCCGTGGGGGCGTTGGGCTTCAGGTCATACATGTCCTGGGTCGCGGCACCGCCCAGGAGATAGAGCAGGATAACACTCTTGGCTTTGCCCGGATGAGTTTGATTGGCAGCTTGCGCCGCCAGGAGGTGTTCGTGGTTGAAGCTGCCACCGAGAAACGTCAAAGCTCCCGCAGCCAACGTTTCACGTCGGGTGAGGCCATCACAACAACGTCGTGGGCTGCCGAGCATTCGCATCATGGCCATGGGAGTCATCCTGCAAAGATCGTGGAATTCAGTGGGTCGTTCGTCCGATTCACGACTTGTATGGCTAAATCAACATTGCATCGAGCATCAACTCTGCATTGAGCAGGTAGCGCCCCATCCCGTGTTTCAACTATTTGCCGGTGCAGACGAGCACTGGCTCGCCAACATATGTATCATAGTTGATTGGTTTGAGAGGAGCAATCGCGATCTTTCGTCACCGTCAAGTTTTGCAGTCTTTCCAGGACTGCTCTCAGGCATCATCTCTCGTCGCCCAATCAAAGGAAATTTCACCATGCGTTGGAATGTCATAGCGACCGCAGTCTGCTGCTTGTCATGGGCGATTGAAGGACAAGCGGCAACGATCATTCATGCCGGGCGTCTGATTGACGGGCGAAGTGCGGAACCGCGCTCGCAGATTTCGATCGTCATCGACGAAGGCAAAATCAAGAAGATCGAAGCGGGTTATACGAAGCCCCAGGAGGGCGACACGCTGATCAACCTGAAGGACTACACCGTCCTGCCGGGGCTGATGGACATGCACACGCATCTGATGTCGCAGCACTCCAAGGATTCGTACACCGAAAAGTTCTTCATGGAGCAGGCCGATTACGCGCTGCGTTCGACTGTCTATGCACGGATGACGTTGATGGCGGGATTCACGACGGTCCGCGATCTGGGGGACAATGGCGTCAATTCGATTGCCTTGCGGAAAGCGATTGAAAAGGGCTGGGTGCCGGGGCCACGGATCTTTACCTCGGGCAAATCGCTGGCGACAACGGGTGGGCATGCGGATCCAACCAACGCCTTACGGGGTGATTACCGTCGTGATGCCGGTCCTCTCGAAGGGGTGATCAACGGAGTCGAGGATGCGCGCAAGGCTGTCCGGCAACGCTACAAGGACGGCGCGGATCTCATCAAGCTGACGGCGACCGGCGGAATTCTGAGCCTCGCGGCGAACGGGCAGAATCCGCAGTTCAGCGATGAGGAATTGAAGGCCGTTGTCGCGACGGCGAAGGACTACAACATGACGGTCGCCGTCCATGCTCACGGAACCGAGGGCATTAAGCGGGCCGTGCTGGCGGGGGTGGATTCCATCGAACACGGGACGTTCATGACCGACGAAGTCATCGAGCTGATGAAGCAAAAGGGGACCTATTGGGTGCCCACGAACATGGCGGGCGAATGGGTCGCGGAGAAAGCGAAGGAGCCGGGCTACCTGCCGGATATCGTTCGTCCGAAGGCAGCCGCGATCGGGCCCGTGATCCGCACCACGTTCGCGAAGGCCCAAGCCGCCGGAGTGAAGATTGCCTTCGGGACGGATTCAGGGGTCTCACCCCACGGCGCCAATGCTCGCGAATTCGAACTGATGGTGGCCGGTGGCATGCCGCCCATGAAGGCGATTCAAGCGGCGACGCTGGAAGCTTCGAAGTTATTACGGATTGACGACCGACTGGGGACAATTGAAGTCGATAAGATCGCCGACATCGTGGCGGTGAAAGGGGACCCGCTGGAAAATATCCGCGTGTTGCAATCGATGGCGTTTGTCATGAAAGACGGAGTCGTGGCGAAGAGTCCGTGATTGTTTTTCAAGGAGGGCATGGCAGAACTCTGGCCGTAGGATGGGCACTCTTGCCCGTCATTGGCTATGCAAACCTGGCAAGCTGGGGTCGGGCGTTCAAATTTCAAAATTGGCCGTTCGACTTCAGTGGCACTTGTGGCTAACAAATCGGCCAATTTTGAAATTTGAACGCCCGACCCCAAATTCCGCGACGCTCGCCTTCTTAGGCACGTCCCGCAAAAAAGCCCGGCAAACCAGATTGGTCTGCCGGGCTTTTTTGATTTTGTCGCAATGCGAAGTGAGCAACGATCAGCCAAACAGGCCAGCACCGCTGCCGCCGGTGGTGCCGCCCTTGAGCGGACCCTTGCGTTTGCGTTCGTAGGGAACGGCTCCGCCTGGTGCCAGATCGGCGTCTTCCTTGCGAGGAGCTGATTCTGGACGGGCTTGCAAGGCTTTCAAGGACAGGGCGATCCGGCGCTTCGACAAGTCGACTGACAGGACTTTCGCACGGACTTCCTGGCCTTCTTTGACCACGTCGGTGACGCGATTAACTCGGCGATATTCGAGTTCGCTGATGTGGATCAGGCCTTCGATGCCCTCTTCCAGTTGCACGAACGCACCAAAGTCCGAGGTTCGAGTGACCGTGCCCGTGACTTCTGAGCCAACCGGATAGCGGGCTTCGATGTCGCTCCAGGGGTTCTTGGTGAGCTGCCGCATGCCGAGGCTGATCTTGTTCTTCTCGCGGTCGATACCGACGATCTGAACTTCGACTTGCTGGCCCTCTTTCAGGATGTCGGACGGATGATTGATCCGCTGCCAACTGATTTCACCGACATGCAGCAAACCGTCGAGGCCGCCGAGATCGATGAAAGCACCGTATTCCTTAATGGTCTTCACGACGCCGACGTGGGTTTGACCCACGGCGACTGTCTTCCACATTTCGTCGCGTTTTTCGCCCCGTTCAATTTCCATGAACGCCCGGCGGCTGACGACGAGGTTTTTCTTAGCCGGATTGACTTCGGTGACCTTCACGCGGAGCTTCTGCCCCACGTAGCTGTCGAGGTTCGCAATGAACCCATAATCGACCTGGCCGGCCGGCAAGAATGCTCGCAATGCATTGACGGTGACTTCCAGGCCGCCCTTGTTGGTTTTGGTGACCATACAGTCAACAATTTGGCCAACCTGCACTTCGCTCCAGCCACTGACCGATCGCATGGCTTTGGGCAAACTGCACATGACCAGGCCTTCGGCCGCACTGTAGCTGTCGACGACCACATCCACAGTCGCTCCCACTTCGGGGAACTTGCCTTCGAATTGCTTGCTGGGAATGCAGCCCGAAGAACGCATGCCGACATCGAGAATGACATTCTCGCCGGCGATGGCTTGGACTTTCCCCTTGAGTGGTGTTCCCGGCTCCAGGTCTTCTTCGTCGACGGGAGCGTCAGGAGTTGAATTGGACGCGGTTGCAGCGATTGTCGGAGTCGCAATGGCGCCGGGGATGTCGCCCGAAGCCAGAGCCTCGGCGATTTCACGTTCCATTTCGTCATCCAGAGACACATCGCGCTTCGACGGGATCTCAATGGGATCGACTTTACGGTTCGCGGTCGCCGGGGGGGCGAAGTGTCGATCCGGCCCGGTTGCCGCGTCTTCTGCCGCCAGTTCCGCCGTCAGCTTGTCGGCCTCTTGGGCCGTCGCCGACGTGTAGGGGACCGGTTTGTCCTGTTCGGGATCGACCGTCGGATTGAGCCGCACTTTGGGCCGCTCCGCCGTCGGTTGCTCTGACGCGGTGACCTCAGTCGCCGTGGTCTCCGGAGGAGGTGGCGCGGGGTTTTCCGCTTCAGGGACCGAATTCGGAAGAACTTCGGTAGAAATGGGGGCTACATCTGGGGTCGGGTCAGAACTCATCACTCACGTCCTGCGATCGCATCAACTTCGAACTATCCGAGACACATCGCTCCACAAGATAACGTAACAGCTCCCAAAACACCAACAATTCCACCCCACCCCCTGAAAATTTTTATTACCCTGGCCGAAACAAACTACCAGCACTGAATTGGAAACGAACATTCTGGAAAGGAATCGGGGGAGCACTTATCGGAAAATAGAGAGCGCAGGCGAGCCGGGCGGAGTAAGCCCAATGGCACTCGCTTTAGCCATCCGGCAAATCAGCCGCTGGGCGCTAGCCCACGGTTCGAGTCACATCGACTCGAATTTCCAGCAGAACCGGACGTTAGGGCGTGCCGGCTGATTTGGTCATACTCCGAATTGACACCGAAGATCTCAAGCCGAGTGCCATCCCGGGGCTTACGCGGCCGGGTTCGCCTGCAACGCTGTCTGTGCGACGTTTTGTAATTATTAGAGGAGTTGCCGCGCCTCACAGCGCGACAATCAGCTCAAAACTCCATGCCAGGGGGATAATGATCAACGCAATGATCATGCAGAGGAAGTTTAACGGCAGGCCAACTTTCACATAGTCCATGAATTTATAGCCCCCCGCATTCAGGACCATCAAGTTTGTCTGATAGCCGATCGGCGACGCGAACGCACAAGATGCCGCAATCGTGACGGCAATCAGGAAGGGCCGGGGATTGACGTTCATCTGGGCCGCAGTCGCAATTGCCAGGCTGCCCATCATCGCGGCCGTCGCGTTGTTGCTGAGAAACTCGGACAGGACGACGGTCAGGACATAAATCACCGCCAGGATGACAACCGGATTGGTACTTCCCACGGTCCCCAGAATGGAATTGGCGATAAAACTGGCCGCACCGCTGATTTCTAATGCCTTACCGATGCCCAATGCCGCACCGACGAGCAAAATCACCTGGAGCTCGATACTTCGTAATGCTTCAGAACCCCGCACGCACCCGGTAAAGATCATCGCGACGGCACCGAGAATTGCGAAAATCGCTGGAATGTCGGATGTACTAAAGGGACGCTTTTGCTTGGCGACCTTCGGTGGGGCAGCACTCTTCCCCAGATTCGACTGCGCGGTGCTTTTGGAAGAGGTGTCCTGAAGGATCGCCGGGACCTGGCGCGGCGAGACCTTCGCCGTAGGGAGTGTCGGCGCGACCACGCTTGATTTGGCAACCTTGGGTTGGCCGTCACCGAAGGGGAATGACATCCCAAATAACACCGTGGCAAAAATGACCAGGGCCACCCACGAGCGTTCATGGGCCACGGGTGCACTGTCTTCGACTCCCGAAACCAGGATGAAATCGGGTGAGTGTCTCCAGCGGCGAATGAAGTCGTCGTCAGCATCGATCAGCAAGGTATCGCCGGCCTGCAGTTCGATTTTGCCAATCTTCTGTTCGAGTTTCTCTCCACTGCGATGGACGGCCAGGATCGAGGCATTGTAGTGCGAGCGAAAATTGGTCTCGCGAATCGTTTTGCCGCGGAGGGGTGAGGTCGTCGAGATGACCACCTCACACAATTGCCGGCCAATTCGCTCCATGGCTTTGGGGGGCGCGGTCGGTGGCAGGCCTTCGAAGGAATCCAGCGACATGGGATGGCTCGCCGCACTTTTGGAATCGGTCAGCGAAGTGACCTGAC
>JAQGHS010000385.1 GCA_028291605.1 Planctomycetaceae bacterium
GCGGCTGCCTCTGCCGCCACAGCCAAGGTTGTGCCGGTGGCATCCGGTGATCCCAAGGCGGGTCTCAAATCTGCTAAACGAGATGGTGAGATTCCGGACAAGGTGGCCAGTGCGATTATGGGGGGGCCCATTTATCGGCATGCGGTGCGATCGGTCGCCTATAGCCCGGACGGGGTCTGGCTGGCGGCGGGATGTGGTGATGGCTCGGTGCGGCTGTGGGATGTTAAAGAGAAGAAAGTCGTGCGGACTGTTCAGGCCCATGAGAATTGGGTGTTCGACCTGGCGTTCACGCCCGATGGGCTGCTGGTTACGGGAGGGGGCGACAATCTGGTGCGGCTGATCGATCCTCAAACGGGAACGATTCGCGAGACATTTTTAGACCACTCCAATGACCTGCACGGTGTGGCGGTGACCTCGGATGGAAAATGGTTGGTCACCTGTGGCGATGACCAGCAGGTCTTGATCCGGTCGCTCACGGACAAGACCGTCGCGGAACTGGGCCGGCACGACAAACAGGTGACGTCGGTCACCATCTCGCGCGACAACCAGTTCGCAGCGACCTCCAGCCGGGATGGGACTGTCATGCTGTGGGACCTGGGCCAACGCCGGCTGGCTCGCACCTTTAAGGAACACACGGCGGACGTGATTTCGGTTGCCTTTTCTCCGGACGGGTCGAAACTGGTCAGCGGGGGACATGACAAGACTGTGCGTGAGTGGAACGCCGCCGACGCCAAGGAGATCGCCTTACTGGCGGGTCATACCGAGTGGGTCTTCGCTGTCTTGTTCAGTCAGAACGGGGAATTCATTCTGACGGGTGGCGGAGACCGTCGTTTCCGAGTTTTTCGCGAGTCCGACAGCAAGCTCATCTATCAGGCTGACCTGTTCGCGAATGTGTCTGATCTCGCCCTGTCGCCGGATGGAAAGACTGTGGCAGCGGGGACATCGGATGGTACCGTGTGGTTCATCACGCTAGACGGCGAGAATTCAAAAGTCCTGCCAGAAAGACTGCAGACACCGCCGTCCAAGCTGCTGCCGCCGGTCACCCACATGCCGGTCGCTGAGTATCTCCGCGTGCATCGGGCCATCGCCCTGCGGCAAAAGGGATGGATGGAATCGACTGCCGGACTGACTGGCTCCGGGGATGCCTTCACGTTGTACCTGCTGCGCCGGCTGGATGTGAAAACGCTCAAGGCCGACGAGGCGGAAATACGGCAACGCGTGATGCAGCAGATCGAGCAACGGCGCGGTGACGCGCCGGACAACGTCCGGCGGCCCGAGATCAGCACGATGCTGTTACGGGCGAGCATTGCCGATCTGGGCTGCGATCCCCTCGAAGGGCTGTTTGCCCCGTGGTTGATTGACAATCTCAAGGCCCAATTGAAAACTCCCGCCGTACGACAGGAACTCGAAGGCCTGCTGAGCAGCCCCTCAGTTCCGCAAAAAATGGAACAGCAGCAGTGGGGCGCGGCTTCTCAGCGAATCAAGAGGTACATCGAATCCATTCTTCGTGCCGATGATTCCCAATCCAAGACATCGCCGTGACGTGGGCAGAGAAAAGGGGGCAGAAGCAAACAAAGACTCCTGGCACCTTTTATTCGTGATGTTGCCAAATCGTCGAGCCCGTCGAACGGCCCAGACCCGCATTCATCCACGCTCGTGCATCGCCCGCGGTATTAAAGGGGCCGCCGATTCGGTATTGCGCGGGAACTTTGCCGGGAGTGGAGCCCGGGTCGGTGGTAAGCGCGGAGCCTGCCTGGTGGCGGAGGCCGAAGTTACTGACGTACCACTTGCCGGATTGAAGCTCCGATGTCTGGTATTCAGGGGTGGGCATGGCGAGACCTTTTTGGCGAACGAATGTGGAATAATCCAGCTAGTTCACCATGCTGGTGAGCAATTGACAAGTGACAAGACGCGTAGAAAGCCGATGCGGCGCGTCCCGACGCAATGCGGTCGCCGATCCAGCATAGATAACCTGGGCCGTGTGTGATGGATCAATCGGCATCAGATTTCACCACGGAGACACGGAGAGCACAGAGATCTGATTTAAGATTTCTCCGTGCTCTCCGTGGTGAATCTGCGTCCTGAGTTAGTAGGTACAGATTAGCGATGGGCGAGATGACACATCGCGGAGAATGGCGGGGCGACTTACGAAAATGCCGTTACGGAACCCTTACCGGGTATGATAACCTCTTGGGATCAAGAGCGTTTCAATACCAGCGGAGAGGACGAGATTCGAATGGAGTCTGTAGAGCAGCAAGTGCGGCAATGGGTGGAGCGAATTGTCATCGGGTTGAATCTGTGCCCGTTCGCCGCGACCCCCTACAAGAACGGGCAAGTCCGGATCACGATTTCCGAGGCTGCGACTGGCGAGACGCTGCTGGATGATCTGCGCCGCGAGTTGCAGTTGTTGAAGGACTCGCCGGTGGAGACCCTCGAGACGACGATGATTGTCGTCACCAGGATGCTGGCTGAGTTCGATGACTACAATCAGTTTTTGGAAGACGCTGACATTCTGCTGCAGGATGAAGATTGGGCAGTTGACTATCAGATCGCCAGCTTCCACCCGCACTACATGTTCGGCGGAACGCGCGCGAACGATCCGGGCAATCTGACCAATCGCTCGCCCTGGCCGATCCTGCACATCCTCCGGGAAGCCAGTATCGACCAGGCGCTGGAAGAGTATCCTGATCCAGACTCTATTCCCCGGCGGAATGTTCGACTGATGAAGTCGCTAAGCCGGCAGGAACGCCGCGCGCATTTTCCCTGGCTGGAGTAACCCGCGGGGAAGTCGCAACTGGCTCGGACCGTTGCACGACGACGGCCGGCGCGAGGGTCTTGGGACGTTGCCACAGCCGCATGATTCTTAAGACGGCGCGGCGCGGGGACAAGCGCACGCTGAACGTTAACAGTCGATTCACCAGCCCCGGAATGATGATCCGCTTACCGCGCCGGAATCCCCGATATCCGATTCTGCAGACGTCAGCGGTAGACATGCTCGCGTGAGCGAAATTCCAATTGTCATTCATGCCCGCCCGTGCACCAAATTCGGTTCGAGTCGGACCGGGACACAAACACGTGACCGAAATGTTGTCTTCGCGTACCTCATCCCATAATGCTTCCGAGAACGACAGCACAAAGGCCTTGGTCGCAAAGTAGACGGCGCAAAATGGCCCCGGCTGGAACGACGCAGTGGAGCCCAGGTTGAGGATCCGGCCCTCGCGACGCTCGATCATTTGGGGCAGAATCAAATGAGTCAAATGGACCAGCGTCGCGATATTGAGCTGCACCATTGCTAGCTGCTCATCAATCGGAATGGTCGCAAATCGATCATTGTGCCCAAAGCCCGCGTTATTGACGAGGACATCCACGCGTAGGTGACGGAGCAGGAGTTCGTCGAAAAGCATCTTCGCCGCACCGGGGACGGCCAGGTCGTGAGCAATGACGACGTGTTCAACCCCGTGCAATTGCTGCAGCTCGGCCGCGAGCCGGTGCAATCTCGTTGCATTGCGCGCCACCAGTATTAAGCGAGCCCCGTCGGCTGCGAACAAGCGAGCGAGACCTTCACCGATCCCAGCGGAAGCGCCCGTGATCAACACGTTTTCGATAGACAAGATGTGGACTCCCAGGCATTGCACTCGGCTTAATGTTCAGCCTATCGAGCGCGATTTGTAGGGCAAAGACAAATCCGGCGAATTAGTTCGAGCCAGGATCGTGCACTTGTCGTGCCCAAATCGGCGATTTGCAGTCCGGGGGTTAGTCGTCAAGGATGATGTAAGGATTCTGACGATCGTGCTCGCGCCGGCTATTGCTCGTGCTTGGCGGCCGAACGTCGCATGACGATGTCTTGAACCCAATGAAAGAATGCCGGCGCAATGCGTTTGGCACGCCACATATGGCGGGCCCACGGCCCCATGACATGATGCAGACGCTTGCGAAATGTGGCCCGCAACGCCTCTTTCGCCACTCGTGCGGCATTCAAGGGGCTGGTGGACATCAACTGGTCTCCGGCAGACTTCAAGCTCTGCTGAGTGAAGCGTCCTGATTCCAACAACTGGGTCTTGAAGAACCAGGGGCAGACCACCGTGACGCCAATGTTGCTGCCCCGCAGTTCGCTGGCCAGCGTCTCCGTAATCGCAATGACAGCCGCCTTGGAAGCGTTGTAGGCCGCTAATCCCGGGGGAGCCAGGAAGCCGCAGATTGAGGCCACATTCAAAATGTACGAGGCCCCCGAATTCCCCGAGTTCTCTCCCAGCCAGGGAATCATCGTCTGACAGCCAATAATCACACCGCGCGTGTTGATGCTATAGGCCCAGTCAAAGTCCGCCAGGGGCAGGGCATCGATCCGACCCGAAGCCACGACGCCCGCGTTGTTGATCAACAGGTTGAGTGTAGGATGCTCGGATTTCAACTTGGCGCGCAGTTGCTCCCAGGCCTCGGGATGGCGCACATCGAGCAACTCCATCTGACCGGCCCCGCCAGCGGCGGTCACCAATTGCAGGGTCTCTTCGGCCGACACCTGATTGATATCCGCAATGACGACGTGCCAGCCCCCCAGCCGAGTCAGTTCCAGTGCGAACGCTCGTCCGAGACCACTGCCAGCCCCGGTGACCAAAGCCAGCCGGGGTGTTGATGGGTCAGGCATTAGAGTACTCAATCCTTATTGGCTTCCGCGGAGGTCGAATTGGATGGTGTGCGACGTCCCGATCGAGATGGCTGCTGATCTTCGTGGACGGCGTGGAAATTCGGTCGCGCTGCCACCTCGCGCGGGACTTGTTTTGTCGCAGCGACCTGGGCCCACGCCTGCTGAAAAGTTTCCCGCGTGGAATGTTGGAACTTGAATCCCAATTCCTCGGTGAGGCGTTTCGGTGTACCGACCCACGGGTGACGGAGAAAGTTCAACAGGCCCGGTGGGCTGCCCATCCCGGGCATGATCATCTCGGGAATACGCAGCGCGCGATAGGTTTTGATCGCCCAACGCGACATCCACAGCGGGACCTTGACCGCCCGCAGGTTTCGCAACTTGGCGATCTCGGACCAGGGCATCCAGTCGTCGGGGCACACATTAAACGCACCGCGTCCGTTTTGATGCAACACTTCCCAAGTGGCTCGAGCCACGTCGTCCTCATGGACAAATTGAGCCGGTGCATCAACCCCATCGGGCAACAGCACGACCACGCTGCGCAGGACATAATTGCTGATGTAGTTCCGGGTTCCCTGTCCCAACACCATCGCGGGCCGGATCCAGGAGACAGCCATCTCAGGATGTTCGGCGGCAAACCGGACGATGTCGCCTTCGAGTTCGGTTTTGTCGGCCGCGTAGCGAAAATCCAATCGCGGACGCAGTTGCCAGTCTTCCTGCATGGGGACGGGATTATCCGGCCAGGCGCCGAAGGCGACCATGCTGGAATAATACAGAAACCGCTGGGGCTGCAATTGCTTCACGGCCGCAAACACATTGCGAGAACCGTTGACATTGACATCCCGCATGAATTGCTGGCTGCGAGTTTCATTCACAATGAAGGCCATGTGCACGACCGTATCCGGCGCGAATTCACGCAACGCGTCACTCAACTTGGGATCGCGAGTATCAATGCGTTGGAATTCGTCGGGGGTATCCGTCTGCGCGGGAGCCATGTCCAGTCCCAGGATGCGTACCCCGGGAGCGCGTTTCCGAACCTGGGCGATGAAGTAGCGCCCGCAATATCCAGAACTACCGGTGATTGCAATCCTTTGAATCGACGACATATTCCACCTATCTGCGATTGAAGAAAACAGTCCCGGCATCGTTGCCGATGGCCGACCATCTGCTTTAAGAGATAAGGTTCAATCTGGACGTGGGGCCTTCCTTGTCATCTTGCCTCGGTATTCATTTCGCGAAGTCAGCCAATCAAGTGCGAGGATGATACAGGACTCAGTGACCGCGTGGAACAACAAATGAGAGTTAAGTCCGGTAAGTATTGCCCTCCTGGTAAAGACAGTGGGTCTTCTGCTTCTGCGGGCGCTGCACAATCAGGCCAACGCTTCACGAGCGCCTGTCAGCTCGGCAATTCGCCTGACCGAACCTCAGTTCGTGGGCCTGCGAAATAGAAGACGGCACCGATGGCCGCGATGATCATCAAGATCAGGCGATAAGCAATCCCGGCGAAAAATCCTGCTTGCCGAGCGGCCTTCGCGGAAACCTCGGCACCAGCCACCGCCACATAACCTTCCTGAATGCCGTATTCCTGAGGTCCAATCCCCGACGGCACCGGAATCAGCCCCACAATTTCCGCCGCGGGGGTGAGATACAGATGAGCGGGCAGACTAGGCGCCCAGCCCCCCAAACCCAACGCACAGCAATACAGCCCGGTGATCATCAGGCAGTGCCCGAAGATCGCCAGGCCGGTAGCTCCCACCAGGACGGCGGGCCGCCTTTGGTACAGCGTGATGCCGTCGAGCAGTTGGTGAAACACCGTGCCTATCAGAGGTAGATGCGCGACCCAACCAATCCACCGCGAATGAGTCACCGCTGGGATCAAGAGCAACACTAACCCGAGAGTACCGATGGCGGTTGTCAACCAGAAGAAGGTCCGCACCGTCGTATGAAATTCCGACAGGAACAGATGGGATGTCAGCCACGATCCGCACGAGCCGACCCACAAGAGCGCCAGCAGGCCGAGGATCCGATCCAGCAGCACGGTTGCCACGACCACAATTCGGCGAGACGACTGGCCCCGGGCGACGACGATCGCCTTAAACGAATCGCCCCCCAGTGTTCCCGCGCCCAGGTAGCTCACCGCCGAGCCCATCAGTCCCAACCGGCAGGCGTCCAGCAGACGAAAGTCGAACCCCAGAGCCCGTACCAGCCAATACCAACGGACAAACGTCAGTCCGATTCCGCTGGCGACCAGTAAGGACGCCAGTCCCAGCAGCGGCCAATGCTTCTCCTGCTGAGACAATTGCTGGAAGCCTTGGCGATTCTGCCACATCAATAGAGCCAGAATCCCCAGCGCGAGCGGCCATTTCAGCCAGGTCCAGATTATTTTCAAGCCGTTCAATGAAGGGTCCTGACGTAGCTGTTACGGACAGCGCGGGGTCGTTGCCCCGACCTGGGATGATTAAATTAAAAGGTTGAATTTGGCGGGGATGCAGTTCATCCGAGTTTAAAACGCTAGTCAGCTGCATAAATTCCCCGAAGGGGATATGTATCATAGCCCAGGGTTGCCCGCTCCCGCGGGCTACCCTGGGTAATCAATCCAGATCGATAATTACCCTGAAAGGGTTACTTCTTCGGTCTTCAGGGAATCGCGAACAGCAACCCTTTAAGGGTTGGACCACCGCTTGGGGCGACACCCAGGGTAGCCCGCAGGAGCGGGCAACCCTGGGCTATGATG
>JAQGHS010000424.1 GCA_028291605.1 Planctomycetaceae bacterium
GAAGGCCTCGAATCTCACAGGGCAGGTGCGCAACATCGCGGACGTGGCCACGGCTATCGCGAAGGGCGACCTTTCGTCGAAGATCACCGTCGAAGTGAAGGGGGAAATCCTCGAGTTGAAGAACACACTCAACACGATGGTTGATCGTCTGAACGCGTTCGCTTCGGAAGTCTCTCGCGTGGCCCGCGAAGTGGGTTCCGAAGGGAAGCTCGGCGGTCAGGCGGCTGTCGAAGGTGTGGCCGGTACCTGGAAGGATCTCACCGATAACGTCAACTCGATGGCCAACAACCTCACGGGGCAGGTGCGTAACATCGCTGACGTGACGACCGCTGTGGCGAGAGGCGATCTCTCGCGCAAGATTACCGTGGACGTGAAGGGGGAAATCCTCGAGTTGAAGAACACCGTCAATACAATGGTGGATCAGCTCAACGGCTTTGCCTCGGAAGTTTCCCGCGTGGCTCGTGAAGTGGGTTCGGAAGGAAAGCTCGGTGGACAGGCCCAGGTGCCCGGTGTGGCCGGTACTTGGAAGGACCTCACGGACAATGATAACTCGATGGCCTCGAACCTGACTGGCCAGGTCCGTAACATCGCTGACGTGGCGACCGCTGTGGCCAACGGTGATCTTTCTAAGAAAATCACAGTGGACGTGAAGGGCGAAATTCTCGAGCTGAAGGAAACCATCAATACGATGGTGGATCAGCTCAACTCGTTCGCCGGTGAAGTGACGCGTGTGGCCCGCGAAGTGGGATCTGAAGGGAAGCTCGGTGGACAGGCCCAGGTCCGCGGTGTCGCCGGTACCTGGAAGGATCTGACTGATAATGTGAACTCGATGGCATCCAACCTGACAGGTCAGGTTCGCAATATCGCAGACGTGGCCACAGCCATCGCAAAGGGTGACCTCTCGCGCAAGATCACCGTGGAAGTGAAGGGGGAAATCCTCGAACTGAAGAACACCGTTAATACAATGGTGGATCAGCTCAATGCGTTCGCGTCAGAAGTTTCCCGTGTGGCTCGCGAAGTCGGTACGGAAGGCAAGCTGGGCGGTCAGGCGGAAGTGGAAGGCGTGGCCGGTACCTGGAAGGATCTCACGGACAACGTGAATTCCATGGCCTCAAACCTGACGGGCCAGGTGCGAAACATCGCCGACGTGACGACCGCCGTGGCGCGAGGTGACTTGAGCCGCAAGATCACCGTGGACGTGCGCGGGGAAATTCTCGAGCTGAAGGACACCATTAATACGATGGTCGATCAGCTTAACGGCTTTGCGTCGGAAGTCTCCCGCGTGGCGCGCGAAGTAGGTACCGAAGGGAAGCTCGGCGGTCAGGCTAAGGTGCTGGGTGTGGCCGGTACCTGGAAGGATCTCACGGACAACGTGAACTCCATGGCGTCCAACCTGACTTCGCAAGTGCGTAACATCGCCGAAGTGACGATCGCCGTGGCCAACGGTGACTTGTCTAAGAAGATCACCGTCGACGTCCGCGGCGAAATCCTGGCGTTGAAGGAAACCATCAATACGATGGTGGATCAGTTGCGTTCTTTCGCCGCCGAAGTGACGCGTGTGGCGCGTGAAGTCGGTACGGACGGCAAGCTCGGCGGCCAGGCTCAGGTCCCCGGCGTCGGTGGTACCTGGAAGGATCTCACGGACTCCGTAAATTCCATGGCCTCGAACCTGACTGGGCAGGTACGCAATATCGCCGACGTAACGACCGCCGTGGCCCGCGGTGACTTGTCACGTAAGATCACGGTGGACGTGAAGGGTGAGATCCTGCAGCTCAAGGAAACCATCAATACGATGGTGGATCAACTCTCGGCGTTCGCGTCCGAAGTGACCCGCGTGGCCCGCGAAGTCGGTACCGAAGGCAAGCTGGGTGGACAGGCTCAGGTGCTGGGTGTCGCCGGGACGTGGAAGGATCTGACTGACAACGTGAACTCGATGGCTTCGAACCTGACCGGTCAGGTCCGCAACATCGCCGACGTGACCGTGGCCGTGGCGAATGGTGACTTGTCGAAGAAAATTACCGTCGACGTGCGCGGTGAAATTCTACAGCTCAAAGAGACCATTAACACGATGGTCGAACAGTTACGTTCCTTCGCGTCTGAAGTGACCCGCGTGGCCCGCGAAGTCGGCACCGAAGGTCGTCTCGGGGTGCAGGCTGTAGTGCCCGGTGTGGCCGGTACGTGGAAGGATCTCACCGATTCCGTCAATACGATGGGTTCGAACCTGACGGCCCAGGTGCGTAACATCGCCGAAGTGACCACCGCTGTGGCGCGTGGTGACTTGTCACGTAAGATCACTGTAGACGTGAAGGGCGAAATCCTCGAACTGAAGAACACCATTAATACGATGGTGGATCAGTTGAACGGATTCGCCTCGGAAGTGACCCGCGTGGCTCGCGAAGTGGGAACCGAAGGTAAGCTGGGTGGTCAAGCGCAGGTGTCTGGTGTCGGTGGTACGTGGAAGGATCTCACCGACAACGTGAACTTTATGGCGTCCAACCTGACCGACCAGGTGCGTGGTATCGTGAAGGTGGTGACCGCCGTTGCCGACGGTAACCTGCGACAAAAGCTGACCGTGCAGGCCAAGGGTGAAGTCGCGGCGCTCGGTGACACCATCAACAACATGACGAATACGCTGGCGACATTCTCCGAACAGGTCATCAGCGTGGCCCGCGAGGTGGGCGTCGAAGGCCGCCTGGGCGGTCAGGCGAGTGTGCCTGGTGCGGCCGGTTCGTGGCGTGACCTGACCGACAACGTAAATCTCCTGGCAGGTAACCTCACCACGCAGGTGCGAGCCATCGCGGAAGTCGCGACCGCTGTGACGAAGGGCGACCTGACGCGTTCCATTCAGGTCGAAACGCGCGGTGAAGTGGCTGAACTTAAAGACAACATCAATACGATGATTGCCAATCTGCGTGAAACGACCGAACGCAATAACGAGCAAGACTGGCTGAAGACGAACGTGGCCCGCTTCACTAGTATGTTGCAGGGGCAACGCGATCTGGCAACCGTCGCCAAAATGCTGCTGGCAGATCTCGTGCCGCTCGTGCAGGCTCAACAAGGTACGATCTACCAGATGAGCCAGGATGAGGAGGGGCCTTCGCTCAAGTTGCTGGCTGGCTATGCGCAGCGTCTCGATCATGCGGCGCGCATCCCGCTGGGTGTGGGACTGGTTGGTCAATGTGCGGTCGACAAGCAACGCATTCTGCTGGACGAGATCCCCGCGGGTTATACTCGTGTCACTTCCAGTCTCGGCGAAGCACGCCCCTCCAGCATCGTCGTCCTGCCTCTGTTGTTCGAAGGACAGATCAAGGCTGTTATTGAACTGGCGTCGATTCATCCATTCTCTCCGACGAACTTGATTTTCCTGGAACAACTCACGCAGAGCATTGGCGTCGTGCTGAATACCATCGAAGCGACGATGAGAACGGAAGGGTTGTTGACCCAGTCACAGCAGTTGACGGTCGAACTCCAATCCCGTCAAAGCGAACTGCAACAAACGAATGAAGAGCTGGCGAATAAAGCGAAACTGTTGGCCGAACAAAATGAGGAAGTCGAACGCAAGAACAGCGAAGTGGAACAAGCCCGCCGCGCTCTCGAGGAAAAGGCGGCGGAATTAGCACTCACCTCGAAGTACAAGTCCGAGTTCCTTGCCAATATGTCTCACGAGTTGCGGACGCCGCTGAACTCGATCCTGATTCTCAGCCAGCAACTGGCCGAGAACGCTGCCGGAAATCTGTCTGGCAGGCAAATCGAGTTCGCCCGCAATGTCAACTCCTCTGGCTCGGATCTGTTACACCTGATCAATGATATTCTCGACCTGTCGAAGATCGAATCGGGTACGGTTACCGTGGAAGCCGAACAGATCTCCTTCACGGGGTTGCGCGACAATGTCGATCGAAACTTCCGCCACGTGGCAGAAAACAAGGACCTGCCGTTCGAGGTGGAGTTCTCGCCTGAACTGCCGCGTTATCTCATTAGTGACTCGAAGCGTCTGCAGCAGATTCTGAAGAACCTGTTGTCCAACGCCGTGAAGTTTACAGCCCAAGGGCATGTGCATGTGCGCGTCGGATTTGCCACCAAGGGCTTCAGCATGGATCACCCCGTGCTGAGCAAGGCGGAGCGCGTCATCGCGTTTGCCGTCGAAGACACAGGTATCGGCGTCGCTCCGGAAAAGCAGCGACTGATCTTCGAAGCGTTCCAGCAGGCCGATGCCGGTACATCACGCAAGTACGGCGGTACAGGTCTGGGGTTGGCCATCAGTCGCGAACTGGCTTCACTGCTGGGTGGCGAGATTCGTCTCGTCAGTACTCCCGGTCAGGGCAGTACGTTCACCCTGTATTTGCCGCTGGAATATAAAGGTCCTTCGACAGCCAGTATAGCGGCTCTGAACCGCGGTAAGGTTGTGCAATACGCGGTCGATGTGCCGGTCGCGCGCGAAGAACCAATTGCCGATGACCGGAATGATTTGGAATCAACAGATCCCGTACTGCTGATCATTGAAGATGATCCCCATTACGCACGCATCGTACTGGGCCTAGCACGCGACAAGGGCTTCAAGGGGATCGTGGCCAGCAAGGGCGCCGCAGGTCTGGCCTTGGCAAGACAGTATCAGCCGTCGGCGATCTCGCTGGATATCTTCTTGCCCGATATGCTCGGCTGGACGGTCTTAAATAATCTGAAGCTCGATCCGGCCACCCGGCATATTCCGGTGCAGATCGTCACCTTGGACGAGGAACGTCAACACGGTCTGTCGCGCGGTGCCTTTTCTTATGTCATTAAGTCGCCGACAACGACGGGTCTTGAATCGGCCTTCGATCGCCTGAAGGATTTTGCGGCTGCGGGAATCAAGAGACTGTTGATCGTCGAGGACAACGAGATCGAGCGCCAGTCGATTGTGGAATTACTGGGCGATGAAGACATCGAAACTGAGGCCGTGTCCACCGGGCAGGGCGCGTTTGAGGCCTTGAAGGAGAAGCGGTTCGATTGCGTCGTGCTCGATCTGCGCTTGCCGGATATGTCGGGTTTTGATCTGCTGAAAAAGATCCAGGCAGAGCAAGAGCTGCAGGGCGTCCCCGTGGTCGTCTTCACCGGCAAGGATCTCTCGCCGGATGAAGAGGCGTTGCTGAAGACGATGGCCAAGAGTATTGTCCTTAAGGACGTGCAATCACCCGAAAGACTGCTGGACGAGACCGCTCTCTTCTTGCACCGGGTGGTGGCCAATCTGCCCGCCAATAAGCAAAAAATGCTCGAAGCGCTACATAACTCGAATGAGGTCTTGCACGGGCGCAAGGTGCTCGTCGTCGACGACGACGCCCGCAATATCTTTGCCCTCACCACAGTGCTTGAGAGCCATGACATTGAGGCGATGAGTGCGACGAATGGCAGACAGGCCATCGACATCATAGAATCCACCCCCGACCTCAGTATGGTCCTGATGGACATCATGATGCCTGACATGGACGGCTATCAGACGATGCGCGAGATCCGTAACAATCCGCAATTTCGCACGCTCCCGATTTTGGCCCTGACCGCGAAGGCCATGAAGGGCGACCGCGAGAAGTGCCTGGATGCCGGGGCCTCGGATTATATTGCGAAACCGGTCAACACAGACCAGTTGCTGTCACTCATGCGAGTGTGGCTATTCCGTTAATTCCAGCTTGTCAATCAACTCGAAGACTTCACAATCTCATGACAAGTGCCATGACTATCGCACCGGAATCGGACAGCCACGACGAGACATGTCTGAAGCACGGAGAACAGACTTTGCCGGAATCCGAAAGCGATTCCATCAACATTTTGCTCGTTGATGATGAACCGAAAAATCTCACTGTGCTGGAGACGATTCTCGATGACACCGGCTATCGGCTGGTCCGGGCTCAATCCGCCGATGACGCTTTACTGGCACTGGTGAGAGAAGAATTCGCGCTGATCATACTGGACATTCAGATGCCGGGCATGAGCGGCTTTGAGCTGGCCCAGATGGTCAAGCAACGCAAGAAGACGGCGGGCGTGCCGATCATTTTTCTGACAGCCTACTACAGCGAAGCCGAACATGTTCTGGAGGGATACGGCTCCGGCGCGGTGGACTATCTCCATAAGCCAGTCAATCCCGCCATCCTGCGTTCGAAAGTTGCCGTGTTCGCCGCCTTGCATCGTACTGCGCGCGAGCTGGAACGCGCTAACAGTGCATTATTAGTCGAAGTTGCCGAGCGACGAAGTGTGGAAGCACAGTTACTGCAGCTCAATAACGAGTTGGAACAACGCGTCGAGCAGCGGACGTGCGACCTAATCCGGGCGAACAAAGCGATCGGCGACAGCGAGGAACTGTTGCGCCTGGCTCAAGAAGCCGGACGCGTCGGCATCTGGGAATGGAACTTGACCACCGGTTCCGGTATCTGGACTCCCGCCGCCTGGGCGATCTTCGATGCCACCGGGCAGCAAGACGAAGTGACCTATCCCAAGTGGCTGAGGTGCGTCCATCCTGAAGACCGCGAGCGGGCCGCGAAGGCAGTCGAAGACGCCAAGGCAAACGGCAATTATTGGGACGAAGTACGAGTCAACTGCGGCCCGGCAGAGACCAAATGGATCGAACTTGTCGGCGCGGTGGAATACGACAACGACGGACCCAGCCGCATGCGCGGCGCCGTGCGGGACATCACCGACCGTAAGGCGATCGAACTGGAATTGAAAGAGGCCCATCGTCGCAAGGACGAGTTCCTCGCCGTCCTGGCCCACGAACTTCGCAATCCACTGGCCCCGATTCACAACGCATTACAGATCATGCGCCTCACGGAAAACGATCAGCAACGGTTTTCCGAAGTTCGGGAGATAATGGAACGTCAGTTGGTACAAATGATTCGACTGGTGGATGATCTTCTCGACGTCAGCCGCATCTCGACAGGTAAGATAGAATTGCGGTTGGAGCAGTTGGAAATTGGAGATGTTCTAAAAAGCGCAATCGAAACTAGCGCACCCTTAATCGGGCGTTCGAACCACAAGCTGATAGTTGAGATCCCGGAAACGACTCCGCTACGTGTACTGGGTGACTTTATCCGGCTGACACAAGTGTTCTCGAACCTCTTAAACAACGCCGCGAAGTATACTCCGGAAGAGGGCCAGATCCGGCTCAACGTCACCCGCGATCATGACTACGCAGTGATTTCCCTTAAGGACTCCGGAATCGGCATTCCGGCGGCCATGCTGCCCTTCATCTTCGACATGTTCTCTCAAATCGACCGTAGTCTCGATCGAGCCCAAGGCGGATTGGGAATTGGTCTGTCACTCGTCCGAAAGCTCGTCACCCTGCACGGCGGCAGCGTGTCGGCTTCCAGCCCTGGTGACGGCTTGGGTTCGGAGTTTGTGGTGCGTATTCCATTGTCATCAGCGCCTCACAATCCCGGGTGTGCCGCGAAATAGGTGTTAAATTGGTCCGCAATCAAGTCAATGAGTTGCAATGCTGTCCTGGTAGCTTGGCGAGACTCTAATCATTAAGTGTAAACCATTCGCTTTCAGACTTAATTGACGACGGTTTTGGTCGCTCCGCGAACGAAGTCTGCCTGACATCTGCTGAAACAAAAAACGCTGACATCTTGGCGGGTGACTATCACGAGCTCACTGCCGCACCGGGAGACCCATTATATCAAGTGCGAATCGAAGTACGCGCTTCCTGTCCATTGCAATAAAAATGCCTTAGGCCGTTATTCTGAACCTCAAACGCAAAGAAGCTCCTTCAAAATGAATACCAAGCTCCTACTGACTCATCGGCAGCAAGAGATTTTCGACTTCCTCAAGGAAAAAATTTCGTCCGGGGATACGGACCAACCGTACGCGAGATCGGAAATCAATTCGGGATCCGGTCTCCGAATGGTGTCATGTGCCACCTGAAGGCTCTGGAAAAGAAGGAACTCATCATTCGCGAGCCGAATATGGCCCGGGCAATCCAGCTCACGAAACAGCCGATCTCTCGTTCGGCCTCGGCCAGCATCGGACGCCTCGCTGGCACAGATCCAATGGAGGTGCTGGATGCCGGTGCGCAGTTGGACTTTGCCCCGCTGTTTGAAGCCAGCGACAATTTTGCCGTCACCGTGACGGGGGACTTGCTCTCGGACTTTCATGTGATCGATGGCGACACCCTCGTACTTTCGCGGGGAAAGAGCGCCCGGAATGGCGACATCGTTCTAGCTTTGGTCGACGATTCATCGCCCGTCCTGCAAGTCTACCAGAAGACAGGAAATCAGATTCAGTTAGAGGCCAGCAAGAAAACGAAGGCAATTACCGGCAAGGACATCCAGATTGTCGGTAAAGCTGTGGCTGTGTGTGAGCCGCACGAGGAAAAGTGGATCAGCTCTCTGAGCTCAGAATGAACTGCGGTGATGTGGCATTTTTTTAGGCCCTTGGCCTCCTAGTCCAATTCCTCGAAGATCATTTCAACTTCTGGTACAACCGATATTCAGTGTCGTGAAGAGCCTCTTGAAGATTGAGGAGACATCATGTCGGAACCGGCCGCGTTAAGAGAGCTTCGACAAGCTTTGGAACAACTGAAAGCTGATGTTCCGTTTGTGTCCGCTGTGAATGCCTTAAATCTGCTTATCGAAGAGTTCCGAACCCTCCGTGGAGTCCTGTGACCATACCGCAGAGCTAGCGGCCAAGGCAGCGATCGGCGAAGCGATAGACATCACGACGCGCCACGTCGAGCAGTACAAGCAACTCGTGAAAAATCCCCCGGCTGAGTGGTGACCTAGGAAATCCATGCACTCAACCATTGATGACCTGCAAGAAACTGTACTGAATGCGAGGGCGAGGGAAGAAAATTGTCTCAGACACTCCATCCGTCAAAGCTCAGTTGAGCAGCTGTCCGATTTGTCGGGGTACTGGTATGGTTCCTACCGAACAGGGTAAAGTCTTAATTGACTTCGCGTCTTGGACCGGAGCCTTTCAATATTTGAGCTAAGCTCAATCAGGGGCAGTTCCTTTTTTTCGAAGTGTCTTCTACGTATAAAACGCGTCCGAAAATACTCACAGAAATCGTCTGGGAGATCGGTGATGACGGACGAGCAGCGATTTTTGGCTGAAGTGATACGCGACCTTCTCAAATTTCCGGGAGACATTCCGGAAGGAGAGATCGTTCACCGCTTAATCGCTAAGGGGCTCCGTATGGAACGCGCAGTGGCTGTCGTTGAATCAATACACCAGTTCGAAGACACAGATGAACGTGGCACCCCCCCGGCAGGCTTGAACCGCGAGTGAGACATCCGAGAATGCCAAATTTTCCATGTCGAGCTACTCTGCCAGCATGACTGCATCTGTCCCTGATGGCCGCTTTTAGCTCCCCCCCAAAAGGTTAGCAGGCCAAGACAGACAGTGACCGCATCAAGAAGTCCATTTTCGCACTGAGAAGCGGGTGGCAGGTCGATGATCGGGAGTGGAACGCCAGGACCATTCGGGCTTATCGCTTCGATCAACTCTTCGCGGAGACTTTCACGTTCTCCCTGTCGCCGACAACCCAGTACAAATCTCAAACCCTCAACCTGCTTGTGGTGGTGGAGGCCAACAAAACGAATGACGAACGACGGTCCGATCAGTTCGAGGCCATGCTGGCCTCTACCCGCATGCGGGGGTACGAGCAGCAGATTGAACTGATTTTGGAAGACCTTGAGCGCTCCCGCATTTGGGGAAAACTTGTTGATAGTCCTGGCTGCAAGGCGGAGTCATGCATTCCCCAAAGAATCAACGTTGGATTTACGGAAGAGAAATGGATTATCCTCAACGAAGGACAGAAGGACTCGGAGTCATTTAATCGGCCGCGTTGACCGTGGCCCATCCCTTCACCGATCAGCTGCCATCTTGCAGCAAGGTGTCGTTTCGCCGTTAAGCGGATCTCATCAGAACGTGGCACGGGGATAATGTGCCAGTAGTCAGGCGGTTCAGCAAGTGTATTTTCTTGACGGATATCTTCTACAGATAGGCATCGAGTGATTCGACAACCGAGTCGATTTGCACGGTTAATGCGGTTATCTGATCCGACGCGTTGACAAAGTGAGTCGACGCAACGTTCAGAGCATGTTCTTCGGCTGCCGCTTGCTGCACTGCCAATTTGTCGTCCTCGCCGACGTCGATTTCCTGGATCTTCTCTTGATAGGCGGCATCGCGTTCGAATTCCGCGAGTTCAGTAACCGTTGGATCGTCTAACAATTTCTCAATTGCTGAGAAGTCAATTACAGCAAAGGTTTCAGCCAGCTGAGTGATTGTTTCCTTCACACCACTGAGTTTTTCAATGGCTCCCCGTGCATCAGACAGATCATCCACGGTCAAATCAGCATTTTCCGCATCCAGTTTGTCGAGCTTTTGCTTGAACTCCTTGAGTATTGCAATCGCTTCCTTAAATTCCAGCATTTTGGTCCCCTGGCTCGGTTGTTAATGGCGATGTTTATTCTCGCTTCCACAACATTGTGGGGTCATCATGATCGGCGAATGAGCAACAAACGAGTCGTCTGACACTCAATGTCGGTCATGTTCTTGCACCGAGTTCCCATCATTCGCCTGGATCTCAATGATCTGTGCCTTGCACCAATCGGCGACTTGGTATCTCAACCGTAAGTCTGGGACGTCCAGCCCATTCAGACAGCGAGCGAGTTTAAGCTCGTCGGCGCTATGGCGGTCTATCTTGAGAAAGGAACACAAGGCAAAGAAGTTGCACTTGCCGTCGTATTCATCCAGCAGTTGCTGAGTTAGTTCTTGGACCATTTTCCACGGCGGATGGTCCATCGTCGTAAATTCTATAAGCTTTGGGTCCATGTGCGTGTCCCCCGAAAACGGATCTCGCACGACCTGTGCCACTGACCAATAAGCATACGAATAAAAGCCATAACTTCCTTGAAATAAGACACAAACGACTGCTTGGATGTCACTGTGAAAGAAAGACGACCAGATTGTCCGGTTGAGGCGGAAAGTCAACCAACACAAAGTTTCGTGACAGGCACGGACCTTGCGTACTAGCTCAGCAGCTATAGCCGGATACGAAACTCGGGACAGTCTACTACGAATGGTGGTCGGGCAGCAGTCAGGGTGCGCGAATAAAGACCGGCGGTCAAAATGAACTTAGATTTTGATGGAGACGAGACTGCTGTCGCAATCCTCGCAGTTGACCTCGCAATCCACGAGCTTCTGAGTGAAGTCGACAGATTAGAACCCATCCGGCAAAAGCTAGAGTCGAGTCAAAAGCCGTTCCAATTCACGCCCGAAGAGCTAACAGCCCTCAGAGCCAGTCTCGATGTTCTCCAAGACAATGAACGGGGACGGGGATTTGGTGGAGTCCTTGATCGAGTGCGGTCAACAATTGCCGAAGCAGATAAATGACGAAGGTATTCGAGGTTCGTCCCGACATCAGTCTTAAGCTCTACCAGATCCTCACGCCCGACCCGCCGCAGGTTCCGCAGTCCTCGATCTTATTGAGGCCCGTGTACTTTCCGCTTCCACCGCAATCTGGACAAGGATCCGTCGGGATGAGCAACTCTATCCGGGTAAGGGTTGGATCTACGGACTCCGGAACGAATGCGAGATCCATCCCATTCGCTTCCAAGAGTTTAGTGATGGCCTCGGCTGCCGTGGCTCCCGTGTACTCATGGCACGGATTCCTAAACACCCAAGCGGTCCAATGGTAGTCGTTTCGTTCGACGATGATGGTCATGGATCGGCTCTAAGCGGCGTTCAGAACGGGTCAAGCGAATCACTTCTTCGTTGGTTTTGGCGTACCATCAACCATGGCTTTGATTTGATTCATTGAGTATGGCCGAATATGTTCTTGTGCCCAAGTATTCCCACCATAGAAATCCAGTAAGTATAGAGGATCTTAACAGTGTGAAGGACATCAGTGACTAGCCTAGTCTCCTCTCTGACTTCGACATTCACCCCGTGCCCAAATAGTTCAGCCACACCCGACCTTCGCAATGGGGGCACGTGGGGAGAGGGCCGAACTGAACGATGCTCACCAGTCCGATGAGTT
>JAQGHS010000466.1 GCA_028291605.1 Planctomycetaceae bacterium
ACACTGACCAATGCGGCGACGACGACTTTCACGTTCCAGTTCAGTGAGAACATGACGGGATTTACGACCGGAGATGTGACGGTCACCAACGGCACGAAGGGGGCCTTTACCGCGGTCGATGGGGACACTTACACACTGGTGGTGACGCCCACTTCCGATGGCACCGTCGGGGTGAGTGTAGCGGCCAATTCCACGCAGGACGCTGCGGGGAACAATATCGCTCTGACAACCGTGTCTGTCACTTCGGATCGCACTGCACCGGCGCTGACGATCACACCGAACGGCACCGCTACGTACCAGGCCTGGACGTACTTTACTTTTCAATTCAGCGAGGTTGTCGTTGGCTTTGACGTCAGTGATATTGTGGTGACCAATGGGACCAAGCAGGCGTTCACAATGACCGATGTGAATACCTACACGTTACAAGTCGGCGCGACCTTCGACGGTGTCATTACGGTGACCGTCGGTGCCGGGGCTGCGCATGATGCCGCGGGAAATAACACGGCGCTGGCCACGGCTTCCATCACCGAGGACAGAAGTCCTCCGTCGCTGGTGGTGACTCCAGATGGCATTACCACCAATGCTGCATCGATCCCCTTCACATTTCAATTCAATGAGGTCGTGTTGGGATTTGATGCGAGTGGTATTACCGTTGAGAACGGTACCAAAGGGACGTTCACTGCGGTCGATGGCGACACTTATATTTTGAATGTCAGTCCCGTGGCGGATGGCATCGTCGTGGTGTATATCAGCGGTACCGCGGCACACGATGCCGCAGGCAACAATAGTTTCGTTGGAGGTACTGGTGTGATTTCAGATCGCACCGCTCCAGCGCTGACGATTACTCCGAACGGCGGCGCCAATAACGCCAGTTCAATCACTTACACTTTCCAATTTACCGAGACCGTAACCGGTTTTGACGCGACCGATATCAATCTGAGCAACGGTACCAAGGGGGCGTTCACCGCCGTGGACGGTGACACTTACACGCTGGTCGTCACGCCGGTGGCCGAGGGGCCGGTGTTGGTCAGCGTCAGTGCCAATGCCGCGATTGACGCCGCGACGAATGGGAACACGGCGGCGAATTCATCTGTCACCAGTGACCATACTTCGCCGGTGCTGACGATTACGCCGAACGGTACCACGACGAATGCGGCGTTGATCACGTTTACCTTTCAATTCAGTGAGATCGTTACGGGATTTGATACGAACGATGTCGCCGTGTCGAACGGCACCAATGGGGCCTTCACCGCAATTGACGGAGACACCTACACGCTGATAGTCACTCCCACTGCAGATGGCACCGTGACGGCCAGCGTCGAGTCGAATGCATTGCAAGATGCGGCCGGCAACACGAATACGGTCCTGGCCGCTGCGTCTGTGACTTCGGATCGTACCGTTCCCACCTTGATAGTCACTCCCAACAGCGGCGCGACCAATTCCAGCCCCATCCTGTTTACATTCCAATTCTCGGAAACCGTCACCGGGTTTACGGCGAGCGACATCACTCTCACCAACGGAACCAAAGGCACGTTTACGGCCGTCGATGGCGACACTTACACGCTGCTGGTCACCCCGGTCGCATTCGGTACTGTAACAGCGAGTGTCGCGGCCAATGCGGTCCAGGATACGGCGGGCAACAACAATGGACTGACTGCCGGTTCGGTGATCTCGGACCGAATTGTTCCGACGGTGGCGATCTCGCCTAATAGCGGCACGACTGCCCTCAGCCAGATTACGTTCACGTTTCAATTCAGCGAAACGGTCACCGGTTTTGATGTCAAAGACATCACGATTACGAACGCGGCTCTTGAAACATTCACTGCCGTGGATGGCGAGACCTATACTCTGGTCGCTACACCCACGACGGACGGCGTGTTGACTGCCACCGTCGCGGCCAACGCGGCGCAAGATGCTGCCGGCAACGGTAATGCTTTGACGACCGCCTCTATTATCTCGGATCGGACTGCTCCGGCACTGGCCATCTCGCCCGACAACATTGCGACCAGCGCCAATCCAATCGTCTTTACGTTTCATTTCACCGAGACCGTTTCCGGCTTCACGTCGAGCGATATTAACGTGACCAATGGGACGAAGGGAGCGTTTTCCGCGATCGATGGTGACACCTACACGCTGCAGGTAACTCCGGGATCTAATGGAGCGGTTACGGTGAGTGTCGTCGCCGACGCCGTGCAGGATTCCGCCGGAAATAGTAATGCCGTGACGTCGGCGTCGGTGACTTCGGACCGTATGGCTCCGTCGCTGGTGATTACGCCGGGAAGTGTCGTTACGAACGCCAGCCAGATAACCTTTACCCTGCAATTCAGTGAGCCCGTCACAGGTTTCGACTCGAGCGATATTCTTGTGACGAATGGAACCAAAGGCACTTTCACGGCTGTTGACGGCGATACTTACACATTGGCGGTTACGCCTGTGGCAGATGGTATTGTGTCGTTGGGTGTGAATTCCAACGCGGCTGTCGACTTGGCGTCCAATGGCAACACTGCCGCTAGTGCGTCGATCACCAGCGATCGCACCGCACCCGCGCTCAGCATCACGCCCAACGGTTCCCTAACGAATGCGGCGGCCATCACGTTTACGTTCCAGTTCGGTGAGTCCGTGACGGGATTTGATACCGACGATATTCAAGTGACGAACGGCACCATGGCAGCCTTCGCGTTGGTCGGCAACGGTACGTATACACTCGTTGTATCGCCTGCCTCAGATGGAGCGGTTTCTGTCAGCGTAGTTGCCGGTGTTGCGACTGACCCAGCGTCCAATAGCAGTACAGCCGCCACTGCGACCATCACGAGTGACCGGACTTTGCCCTCACCGGTGATCACGCCCAATGGGACGCACACGAATTCGGTGCCGCTAACACTCACATTTCAGTTCGGCGAGAACGTGACCGGATTCGATGCGACTGACATCACCGTGACGAACGGCACCAAGGGGACATTTACAGCGGTTGATGGTGATACCTATATCTTGGTTGTCACACCGCTCGCCGACGGTTTGGTCGTGGCGAGTGTCGTCGCGAATGCCGTGCAAGATGCAGTTGGCAATAAGAATCTGTTGACGACCGGCTCGGTGACCGTGGATCGGTCTGCTCCTTCATTGTCGATTACCCCCGGTATTGGTGCGACGAATGCAGATTCCATCGTCTTCACCTTCCAATTCAGCGAAAACGTAATGGGATTTGATGCGGGCGACATTACTCTCACGAACGGCACAAAAGGGAGTTTCACGGCAGTCGATGGCGATACATATACTCTGGTCGTCACTCCCCTTGCCGACGGTCAGGTCGCCGCGACTGTCGCGGCCAACGCAGCTCAAGATGCGTCCGGCAATAATAGTACTGCGGCCAACGGGACAGTGGTTTCTGATCGCACGGCTCCGGCGCTGACAATTACCCCGAATGGTACGTCCACGAATGCCAGTCCAATCCTCTTTACGTTCCAGTTTGCGGAGTCCGTGACTGGCTTCGACATTGACGATGTGACGGTAACGAATGGCTCCAAGGGGACTTTCTCCGCCATCGATGGCGATACCTACACATTGGCGGTGACACCCGCGGCAAATGGGACGGTCACAGCGAGCGTGGCTGCGAACGCGGCACAGGATGGCGCTGGAAACAATAATGCAGCGACGATCGTGTCGGTGATTTCGGATCGAACTAATCCGGGGCTGACCATTGCACCCAACAGTGGTTTCACAAACGCAAGTTCGATCTCGTTTACGTTCCAATTCAGCGAAGATGTTACGGGATTTGATGCCAGTGACGTCAATTTGTCGAACGGCACGAAGGGAAGTTTTATTGCGGTCGATAGCGACACCTATACGTTGGTGGTGACCCCTGTCGCTGATGGTGCGGTGTCGATTGCAGTGAGCGCGAATGCGGCGGTGGATGGGGATTCCAACGGTAACCTGGCTGCGACGGCTTCGGTCATTGTTGACCGTATTGCCCCGACACTCGTTGTTGCGGCGAACGGCGCGCTGACGAATGCGGCAGCGATTGCTTTCACGTTTCAATTCAGCGAGACCGTGACGGGATTTGATGCGAGCGACATCAGCGTCACCAACGGCACAAAAGGGGCTTTCACAGCGTTGGACGGTGATACCTACTCGCTGCTCGTCAATCCTGTGGCGGATGGTTCTGTCGCCGTGAGTGTGGCCGCGAATGGCGCGCAAGATTCGGCGGGGAATCACAGCACTCTGGCGACCACTGCGGTAATGTCGGATCGGACTGTTCCGTCGCTTGCGATCACGCCCAGCAGCGGCGTCACGAATGCCGGTTCGATGACGTTCACGTTCCAGTTTACGGAGACCGTGACGGGCTTTGATGTCAACGACGTGAATGTCACCAACGGCACGAAGGGGGCCTTTACGACCGTGGATGGCGACACCTACTCGCTGGTGATCAATGCAGTGGCGGATGGTAATATCTCGGTTGGCGTCAACGGCAATGCGGCCCTCGATGCGGCGTTGAATGGCAACACGGCGGCGAACGCGGTCGTCACGAGCGATCGGACACCCCCCACGCTGGTGATCACGCCGAATGGCACACCGACGAATGCGGCTTCGATTACGTTCAGGTTCCAATTTGGTGAGAGTGTGACCGGTTTTGGTGCCAGCGACATTATTGTATCGAATGGCACGCCGGGGATATTCACTGCGGTGGATGTCGATACCTATACCCTAGTCGTCACCCCGACGGCGGATGGGACTGTGGGTGTGAACGCTGCGGCGAATGCCGCGCAAGATTCTGCGGGTAATCCCAATGCCCAGACGAGTATCGGTGTGGCCTCGGATCGCACGGTTCCGTCGTTGCTGATTACGCCCAACAGCGGTGTTACGAACGCAAGTACTGTCACCTACACGTTCCAGTTCAGTGAGACGGTCACGGGCTTTGATGCCGGAGATATTAATCTGACGAATGGTACGCCGGGAGCATTTAGCGCGTTGGATGGCGATACTTACACCCTGGTCGTCACGCCGACTCAGGATGGCCCAGTCGTGGCCAGCGTCTCGGCCAACGCTGCGCAGGATGTTGCTGGCAACCCCAATTCCCTCGCCAGCGGCGTGGTGAATTCGGACCGTACGGCGCCCACGGCAACGATCAGTCCCAATAGTCTCACGACGAATGCCAGCCCGATCCTGTTCACGTTCCAATTCACGGAACAGGTGACGGGATTCGATGCCAGTGACGTCAACGTGACCAATGGAGCGAAGGGCCTATTCAGCGCGGTAGATGGTGACACTTACACTCTCAGTGTCACTCCCGTCGTGGATGGGACCGTCTCAGTCAGCGTTGTGGCGAATGCGGTACAAGACGCTGCCGGCAATAAAAACATGCTGACAAACGCCGCGGTGATATTGGATCGGTCGACTCCGTTGCTGGCCATCACGCCCAGCGGCGGGGCCACGAATGCGAGTTCGATCACATTTACGTTCCAATTCAGTGAGGCCGTCACTGGCTTTGTTGCCGGTGACATTGCCGTATCGAATGGAACGAAAGTGGCCTTCGCGGCGGTCGACAGCGACACATATACCCTGGTCGTGACGCCGGTTGCTGAGGGAGCGGTGTCGGTCGTGGTGAACTCCAATGCGGCCTTTGATGCCGACACCAATGGAAACATCGCAGCCAATGCTTCGATTACCAGCGATCATACTGGCCCCACACTTGGCATCACGCCGAACGGCACGCTGACGAATGCGGCGGCGATTACCTTCACGTTCCAATTCAGCGAAGCCGTGACGGGATTCGACGTGAACGATGTCAACGTCTCCAACGGCTCGAAGGGGGCCTTTGCGGTCGTGGACGGCGATACCTACACGTTGGTGGTAGCCCCCAATGCGGCTGGTGCGATGTCGGTCGGCGTGAACGCCAATGCGGCTAGTGACGCGGCTGCGAATGGGAATTCGGGGGCGACCGCATCGATCACCAGTGACCGTACTGCTCCGACACTGAGCATTACGCCGAACGGCAGCCTGACGACTGCCGCGGCAATTACCTTTACGTTCCAATTCAACGAATCGATGACCGGCTTCGATGCCAGCGACATCAACGTGACAAATGGCACGAAAGGGACCTTCACCGCAGTCGACGGCGATACTTACACGCTGATAGTGACACCCAATTCCGATGGCCAAGTGTCGGCAAGTGTCAATTCAAATCGGACATCCGATGCAGCCGGTAACGGCAACACGGCGACGAGTGCCTCGGTCACTAGCGATCGCAGTGGGCCGGCGTTCTCGTCATCTGCGAGCCCTGCGATTCTGGAGAACGAAACGATCTTGCCCGCAGTGAGTGCTACGGACGCCCATGGGCCGGTGACGTTTGCCATTCAGGGGGGACCTGACGCGAGCCTGTTTTTGCTGGATCCAAATACCGGGGCCCTGCAATTTCTGGCACCGCCAGATTTCGAAACGCCGACCGATAGTGATGCCGACAACGTCTACCAACTGCAGATCAGGTCCATTGACGGTTTGGGACTGATCAGTTTTCAGGACATGGCCGTGACAGTTGCGCCGGTCAACGAATACAGCCCGTTCTTCACTTCGGCGAACAGTTATCAGGTTGTCGAACATTTGACAACTGTCGGCAATATCGCGGCGACCGATGCCGATCTGCCCGCACAGGTCATTACTTATTCGATTACCGGCGGTTCCGACGCGGCGAAGTTCAACATCACTGCGACGGGAACGCTGACGTTTGTCACGGCTCCGGACTTTGACCATCCGGCAGATCTCGGTGGGGACAATACCTACAATGTCACGATCACGGCGACCGACAACAGCATCCCAACGCATTCCACATCGCAAGTCCTCGTGATTGCCGTCACCAACATTAATGAGACACCGTCCAACATCAGCTTGTCGGCTGCGACGGTGAGTGAGCAACAGCCGGTCGGTACGGCCATCGGAGATTTCTCCGCGACGGACGCGGATACTGGCGGCACCTTCAGTTACTCCCTAGTCTCGGGAATCGGCAGCACCAATAATTCCGCATTTACGATTGTGAACGGTCAACTGCGGACGGCGGCCATTTTGGACTTTGAAACCCAAGGCAGCTTTTCGATCCGTGTCCGTGCAACCGATCAGGGAGGGCTATTTATTGAGAAGCCGTTCACGATTGCGGTTTTCAATGTCAATGAACCACCTTCGATCTCCAGCATCGCGGATCAGTCGATTTCGGAAGACGGGTCCACTGGCAGTTTGCCGTTTCTGATTGACGATCCGGAATCGTTCGCAGGAAGCCTGACCCTCAGTGCCACGTCGTCCAATGTGGGGCTGATCCCCAACGCGAATATCGTGCTCACTGGTACGGGCGCCGATCGCAGTCTGGTGGCGACCCCAGCTTTGAATCAGAACGGGACCGCTACGATTTCAATTATCGTAAGTGACGGAACCTTCTCATCAACTCAGACGTTCCAGGTTACGGTCACGGCAATGGACGACCCTGTGGTCATTGCCTTGAACCACCAACCCATGGTGTTTCGAGTCTCCGGAAGAAAAGTGGTCGCTATCGATAGCACCGCAACCGTCTCGGACGCCGATACCACGACCTTGATGTTTGGCGGAGCCGTATTGCAAGTGTCGGGGCAATCGGCGAAAGATAAGTTATCGATTCTGAAGCAGGATGGTATCAGTCGCAAAGGCAAAAATGTCTTGCTCGGTAAGACGATCATTGGAACGATAGCGGGCGGCACGAAGAGCGCGCCCCTGACCATCCACCTAAATGCTGCAGCAACACAGAGCTCCGTGCAAAGTTTGTTGCGTAGCGTGGGTTTCAGGGCTGTCGACAAGTTGCCCGGCAGTCGCGAGCTGCACGTGCAGATCACCAACATCGGTGGCGCTAATACGAACTCGGCCACCCGATCGATCCAAGTGATTCCGTAATGGATATCAGGGTTGTGGCAGGTTCAATATTGAATTGTCGGCGCCCGCCAGAATTCGCCCAACGCCCCACTTGCCGGAGTTAGAGGAAATTCGGACGGACGCAGAGATCCGAGAAGTGGAAGCAGACAGGATCCGGGTGACGCTGAAGGCTGCAAATAGGGGACCTCGGGGCCTGGCAGGTCCGCTGGGCATCCTAATGCATAAATGGCGTGGGAACCCATTCCGGCAGACGTTCACCCAGCAACCGCACGAATGCTCGAAATTCGTCGTCGGTGGATCCGATATACGGAGGCAGGAGGCGGAGCGGGACTTCCGGGTCGTACATCTTTTCGAACAACTTGTCGTACGAACCGTCAATTCGGCCATCGGGAACGGCTTCGAACAGTGTCTGGGCTACGATGTTGATTTCGCGATTGATGGCGGTTGTCGTGGCGATGTCGCGGCGTTTCCCGGCCTCCAGAAGTGCTTGCAGTTTGGGCCAGTTCATAATGAATGACGCCAGGATGCTGCATTCTCCGAACATCGAGCCGTAGACGTAGCCGGCTTCCGATAGGAAGTGCTGCAGTTGCGGGGCCTGTTCGACGAGGCCCTGCAGTAGTGAGAGCGAATCGCCACAGTTCTTGGTGGCGACGAGGTTCGCGTGGGCGGCTGCCAGCTTGCCGTATTCCTTCCCCGTCACCAGGCGTTTGGTTCGCGGAAGGTTGTAGTGCATAAACTGACAGTCAGGAAAACCGCCGCAGACTTGGTCGAAAAAGAGATACAGTTCGCGGTCACTGAGGGCCGCCCAACTGGGGAGCGAGACTTGGAACCGAGTGACCCCCATATCGCGGCAGCGTCGAATGCGTTCCAGCATCGTACCGAGTGACAGGTGGATGATGCCGACCATGGGTTCGGCGCCTCCTGCGTGCATCTCGCTGGAAAACGCCTTGACGATCTGGTCGAATTGCTGGTCGGTGACCGCATAACCTTCGCCCGCCGTTCCGAACACATAGAGGTGTGGCGTTGCCGTCAGTGAGTGGCGTACCGTTCGGCGAAAGATTGTTTCGGCGAACTGATAGCGTTCATCCCAGTGAATGCAGCACGTGCTCATGATGCCCCAGGGATAGCGTTTGGTTGTGCTCGGCATGGTGCAGATTCCCATTTCGGGTTGGAGTGAACTCAGTAAGAACTGCGGGATTCAGGGAAGTAGTTTTCACGGGGAGCGTGAAGGCTACTTTCATACATTCCACCTGCTCGGATTGATACCCGGCGCTTCGGTGCGCATGTTGGCCGGACGATTGGCAACGTGAAAATCGATCTTGCGTGTATTGGGACTGCCAAAGAGGGGTCGAAGGTGTGCCGGCAATTGAGCGACCTTGTCGGCAGGCCATTCAGGAACTTCAGCAATGGGCCCGGCCCACGCGGGGCGATAGGCAATGGCCAGCAAGCGGCGATCTTCCTGGCTGATGTTGGGGTAATTCGCGTGAAAAACCGTTTGGTTGATGATGGCTGCTGTGCCCGCCTTGCAGGTGATCATTACTTCTTCGGGATGCCGCAAGAAGCGATGGTAAGGATTGCCATCGGCGTGGAGCGACAGGTGCGAATGCGGAATCACTTTCAGCGGAGCCCGTTCTGGTGTCAGGTCATCCAGATAATAGAGCACTCTGACGAGCCGCGGACTGCTGGCCTGGGCACCGAAGATTTCCGAACCATATGGCTGAGCGTCCGTGTGGATGGCGATTCCGGGATGACCAGGGCGGGAGAGTGCAAAGTGGCAACTCGTGCAGAGCAGTTCGTCCCCGAACAGCGCGGTCAGAAATTCCAGCATCGCGGGTAGCGCAATCAAGTCGATGCACGTGGGCGAATCAGACCACTGCACGTCTTTATGCCCGCGCTGGTTTTCACTGTAGTCGGTACCGATGGTTGGCAGACGGTCGAGTTCGTCGCGGATTTTTATGACGTCATCCGGCGGAATGAGATCAGGCAAGACGACGTAGCCTTCGATTTCGAGATGCTTGATCTGCTGGGCGGTCGTCAGTTTCGACCAGTCGGTGTCGACCCGGATCGCTTCGGTCGTCGTGTTGGTGAGTTCAACAGGCTGCGTTGCCGTGCCAGGTGAATGCATCGCAGAGACTTTCGTCGAGAAAATGTTAGTGGACGTAATGATTTAATGTGATAGTCTATCGATCGTAGGAAGGGCACTCTTGCCCGTCTGCTTTGCTGTGGTGTATCCATCGTAGCCAAGTGTGATCCTCCCCAAGTTCTGGCGAACGCGGCTACCTCGTTATTTCTACGAGTCAATCTCACTGTGGTTGCTGAAAAAAAGAGACGGGCAGGAGTGCCCATCTTACAGCTTCATTCCGTATGCACTTCTCCCGAAGATCGTAATCGTTCAATTCAGCGAATCAAGCGGTACCGTGGTTATTAATGGTTCGGACCAATTGGCCGGTTAGGAGTCTGGAATCTCGCGAATTCACGCCAGTTAGATCATATGCCGATATTGTGATGTGACTCGGTTTCGGTGACAATAGTTGACGTTAAGCGGTGTCGCCTGACTCTCTGAGTCAGGAGTCCGATTGCGAAGAATACCCGACTCAGAGAGTCAGGCTACAGGTTCGGTGGAGTTGAAGACATGCTCACGATCCAAGGTCAGCCGCGTCAGTTGTGTGATGGTGTTCACCGCCGGGACGCATTGCGCGCCGCCGGGGCAGGAATGTTGGGGACGAGTCTCGCCGGTCTGCTGGCCGCGGAAGAGGCCGGGGCTGTCGAGCGGCCGCGGGCCAAATCGGTGCTGTTCCTGTATCTGTTCGGCGGACCGAGTCAGCTCGATACGTTCGACATGAAGCCGCAGGCACCGCAGCAGATTCGCGGGCCGTATCAACCGATCTCGACGCGTTCGCCTGGTTTGCTGATGTGCGAGCACTTGCCCAAGTTGGCGGAGTTATCTGATCGCTATGCCGTGATTCGGACGATGACTCACGGGCAGAACGATCACAACGCCTGTCACATTATTCAGACGGGCCACGCCATGCCGCCGGCGGATCGCGGGCCGGCTCGCGTGAATGCGACCGAAATCGATTGGCCGGCGTATGGGTCGGTGGTGGAGTATCTCGATCACCAGGCAGACCAGCTACGCCCGGCCCACCTGCGGCGCGATTTTCCCAGCTTCGTGTATCTTCCGAATCGGCTGGGGCACATTCAGGGTTACGATCGCTCGGGACAGTATGCCGGTTGGCTGGGGCGGAGCTACAACCCGTTGGCGACGAAGGTCGGAAAACGTGACGCCAAGGACAACCCGTACTTTCGCAATTGCACCGATGAGGACTTGAACTTCCGAGTGGAAGGTGTCGAATCGCATGCCGATGTCACACTGGACCGGATGAATCGCCGGGTCAGCTTGCTGGAGCAGTTCGATGGAGCCAGGCGGGAGCTGGATCGATCACTCTCTGTGCGGGAGTTTGGCCGGTTGCAAGGCCGGGCTCTGGATCTGGTCACGTCAGCGAAGATGCGGGCGGCATTCGATCTGACCAAAGAATCGCCGGAGCTCCGCGACCGGTATGGCCGGCACCTGTTTGGTCAGTCGGTCATGATGGGCAGGCGGATGATTGAAGCCGGTGCCCGTTTCGTGACGGTCCTTTGGGATTCTCCGGACGGTTATGGTTGGGACAGCCACACGCATTCGAATGACGTCCGCCAGCACTTGTTGCCGGGGTTGGATCAAAGCCTGTCGGCGCTGCTGGGAGATATGCAGGATCGCGGTCTCCTGGATGAGACGCTGGTGGTTTGCATGGGAGAAATTGGACGGACGCCCAAGCAGGACACGGCTCAATGGGGACGTGGACATTGGAGCTATTGCTTCCCGGCCGTGCTGGCTGGGGCTGGGATCCGCGGGGGGGCAGTTTATGGTCGCTCGGACAAGGATGCGGCGTTTCCTCATGAGAAACCCGTCAGTCCTGAAACTCTGGCGGCCACTGTTTTCCATGCCTTGGGGATCTCACCTGACACGCGTCTGCATGATGCGTTTGGCCGGCCGGTGTCGGTCATTGAGGGTGGCCAGCCGCTGCTGGATTTGTTTGGGTAGTTGAGCTCTGCTTTCTCCGGGGAGTGACTGACGATGACTCTGCGCGTCTGTGTCGTGTTGTTGTTTTGCATGGTGTTGCTGGCCGCAAACGAGAAGGCTGCCAGTCCGACAACCACGTTCATCGAGGAGTTGATTGCCGACAAGTACGGCTATGCGTATGGCGTCGCGGCGGGCGACCTGGATGGTGACGGCGATCTGGACCTGACGAGTTGTAACACGACGGGTAACGCCCTGTACTGGTTTGCCAACGACGGCAAGGGCGCCTTCAAACGGCACTTCATCCAGCAGAACGAGCAGGGATGGTTCGAACGTCATGCCATCGGTGACATCAACGGCGACAAGCTGCCGGATGTTGCGGTCGTGAAGAACCTCCATGGGCATCTGGTCTGGTTCGAAAACAGCGGCCACCCGGCAACCGACGAACAATGGAAGAGGCATGTGATCTCGACCGATATGAAACGGGCCTATGATGTCGCGCTGGTGGACCTGAATGGTGATGGCAAACTGGATGCCGTCGCAACGGCGTGGGTCGGCAATCATTTGGCCTGGTTCGCCAACCCGGGAGTGACCACGGCAGGCCAGGAGTGGAAGAAAGAGATCATCGACCCGCAAATTCTTGAGTCGCGGACGATTCGGATTGCCGACTTCAACGGTGATGGAAAGTCAGACCTGATGAGTACCGGCCGCGTGGGCAACTTGACTGCGTGGTACGAACAGGGTGCCGCAGGCCAGCCGTGGAAGAAGCATGTGGTCGACGACAAATCTCCTCAGCCGATTCACGGAGAGCCGGCCGATATGGACGGAGATGGTGACTCGGACGTCTTGATGGCTTTGGGGATGCTCGCTCCGGTGGATCAGCCGGAGACGAATCAAATCGTCTGGTATGAAAACGTCGGCAAGCCAGGAACTGGTGGCGAGTGGAAGAAGCATCTCGTCGGCCCCCTGTCCTATGCGTTCGAAGCGGTCTCGGCTGACTTGGACGGCGATAAGGACCTGGACGTCGTGGCGACTGCTTGGGGAGGTGCGGGGAAAGTCGTCTGGTTTGAAAACACAGGCGACTCGAAGCTGGGCTGGAAGGAACATGTCCTTAAGGAAAAATGGACTCGGGCCAATCAGCCGATCGTGGCGGACCTGGACGGCGATCGGCGACCGGACATCGCGGCGACCGCCGAGAACGGGTCGAATGAACTGCGCTGGTGGCGCAATCAAGGAAAAAGCAAGTAATCGCTAACGTTCGGTGCGACCGAGCTGATAAACTGGAGAACGCACTGGAAGCCTGCCCGCCCACGCTGAATCCATCCCGCGACCCAACCGGAGCGGTCTATGACTGCCTATTTCCCAGCCCACCTGACGACCAATCGCCGCACGCTGTTGCAAGCGGGCTCATTGGGACTGCTTGGTCTAGGCATGAATCATGTCTCGGCGCTGCGCGCCAGCGATGTGGTTTCGGCTAATCCAGCCGCGGCTACGGCGAAGTCGGTGATCTTCATCTTTCTTTCGGGTGGCCTCGCCCAGCACGATAGCTTCGATCCCAAGCCTGGCGCTCCGACCGATATTCGTGGCGAGTTCAATCCGATTTCGACGCAGACGCCCGGGGTTCAGATTACGGAACATCTGCCGCTATTGGCCGCGCGCAGTCAGAAATGGAGCATGATTCGCTCGCTGTCCCATCCGTACAATGCGCATTCGGAAGGGCATATGGCAATGCTGGCCATGCGGACTCCCATGCCCCCTGGCTATAACGCCAGCAAGCCTCAGCCGAGCGACTGGCCCTCGATAGCGTCGATTGTCGGTGACGCGGTGCCTGCCCGCAGTAACAATCTGCCGCCCGCGGTCGCGCTGCCCGAGCGGATTGTGCATAACACCGGTCGTACCCTGCCGGGCCAGTTTGGCGGGATGATGGGGAGCCGCCGTGATCCGTGGTTCATCACCGCGTCGCCTTACAACTCGAAGTCGTATGGCGCTTATCCTGAATACGAATTCCACTTTGTCCGGGGTCGCGAGCGGAATCCCGAGCTGAAGTTTCAGTCGCCGAATTTGAGTCTGCCCGAGGGACTGAGCCGCGCTCGATTGTCGGACCGCGACGCGCTGCGTGGGATATTGGAAGGGCAACGTCGCGATCTGGATCAGGCTGCGTCGTTGCAGACCTTTGATCGCCATCATCAGTCGGCGATTTCGCTGCTGACCGATCCCAGCGTGCAGCGGGCATTTGACGTGCATAACGCCCCGGCTGAAGTGCAGGACCGCTACGGACGCAACGCCTTCGGCTGGTCACTGTTGATGGCTCGGCAGTTGGTCCAGGCAGGGGTGAATCTGGTTCAAGTCAACTTGGGAAACAACGAAACTTGGGATACTCACGACAACAATTTCCCGTTGTTGAGAGACTGTCTGTTGCCGCCAATGGACCGAGGAATGTCGGCGTTGCTGGATGACTTGCAGTCATTGGGCATGCTGGACGAGACCCTGATCGTCATGTGTGGTGAGATGGGCCGCACGCCGAAGGTGAATGCGCTCAACCGCAGCCCGGGAGCCCTGGCTGGCCGAGATCATTGGGGTGCGGTGCAGTCGGTGTTGGTGGCAGGAGGCGGAATCAAGGGGGGAGTTGTGGTGGGAGAGTCGGACAAGGACGGTGCGTACCCCGTCGACGACGTGCAACTGCCTGAGAACCTGGGAGCGACCATCTACAACGCGTTGGGGATACCCGAGAGCGCGGTGTGGAAAGACGATGTCGATCGTCCCCACAATATCTATTATGGCGATCCGATTTTGTTTGCGTGATGTGTGCGTTCGTAGGATAGGCTTCCAGCCTGTCACCTTCTTGAGTTCGCGTACGAATGACAGGCAGGATGCCTATCCTACGGCGTTACGGAAACGCGATCTGCACCTCGTCCAGTAAGACGTATCCTTCTGGCAGACGGTGTCGCCAGACGGGATAATCTTTCTCGGGCCGCAGGCGATGCGGATCGCCGTTCAGCGGCCCCATGGGAGCGATATCCAACGGATAGAGCACCAGCAGAATGTTGGTGTTAACGTGGCTCAGGACTCGCGGCAGATCGATCTGGCCGTAGAATTCAGTGCGGTCATGGCGGCTGCCCAGGCTGGTCCATTGTGTGGGATCGGGGGTTGCGATGACTGTTTGTTCGGACCAGTCGGGTGTGATGGCGAAGGGCTGCCCCGTCAACATCCAACCGGAGCAGATGCCATCCTGTATCGATTGCACGAGCAGCGATAACTTGGCCCCTTGCGCGGCGACCTCGCCCTTGAGTTTTAGCGTGACCTTCGCGTTCGTGAAGTCCGTCCCAAAACCACCGCTGACGAAACGATTATCGCCGGCGACTTCTCGCTGATGTTCGCCAAACGGCCCGCGCGTCAGCAGCATATACAGCAAGTGGATGTAGCCGGCGCCCGGTGGAGCGTGGTTGTAGTCGATCCACCACGGGCTGCGCGACACGACATAGCTGTCGCGATTTTCCAAGGGCTTGGGGCCGGCGGCGTTGCTGATCCAGCCGAACCATCCGCCCGGGCCGTTGTCGAATGTTTCGTGGTAGGTTTTGTTGGTCGGCAACTTAGTGGCCTCTTGTTCAAGAGTTGGTTTTGGCGGGAAATCGACGACACACGTTCAACTCAGGTGAGCCGGGCGGCGTAAGCCCCCGGATTCTTCGGTCCATTTCTGAAACCCAGAGGCACCAACAAACACACTAACACGGCTGTTTCTCTGTTTCCTCTCTGCCTCCAAATCTGTGTCGAAAAGGAATCCGGGGGCTTACGCCGGCCGGCTCACCTGGATTTCCCTTTTGCAACGGGGCACGACTATTCCTCGGGGTTGAATCCAAACAAGCGAATCGCGTTGTCTCGCAGGATTTGCTGCTTGATGGCATCGGACAGATCGGCCTGATCGATGCGATTGCGTTGCATGCTGGTCATGTAGAGGGGCGTGTCGGTCCCGAACAGCACGCGGTCGGCCCCCACCTTTTCCACGGCCCATTCGATCAGCTTGGGAGTAATCGACCGGGCACTAGATGTATCGGCGAAGACGTTGCCATGGCGGCTTTGCTGGATGCCACGGACTTGATGGGTGCAATCGCTGTCCCAGCCGCAGCCGATATGGGCTAGGATCAGTTTCATCTCGGGAAACCGATTGGCCCAATCGACCAGATCCGACGCCTGGCTGTTCCGCTCGCTGCTGTGCGACAGGACGACCGCCCGATGCTGGGCGGCGAAAGCAAACAGAGCTTCTCCGAATTCGTTGATGTGGTAGACGTGTTCTTCGGGATGAATCTTGATCCCCACGCACGTCGGCAATTTCAGCATCTCCTCGGCTTGTCGATAGGTCTCCGGTTGCCGAGGATCGATCACGACGTACTGCCGCAGGCCGGGGGTCTCGGGGATCACACGGGCGGCGTGCAGATTGCCGGATATGGCGTTGCCGTGCCCTCGCGGGAGCAATGCCTCTAAGGGTGAGACGATCGTGAGTTGGATGTTCGCGCGTCGAGCCCGTTCGGCCACGACGTTGGCGTCTCCTGTCATGAGCTCGTTGATCAGGTCGGGCTTGCCGCAGTTGTACGTGCCATAGTGGCCGTGAACGTCGATCGCCTGAATCGATTCGGTGGACATCAGGGTGCTCCTGGCATTCAAGCAGGGGTTTGGGAATCTGTGACATCTTCTTTGGGGGTCGGATTGGGCGGCAGCAAGAGGCAGATCAAGATCAGAGCAATGACGAGAATTCCTGCCGCGGTGTAAAAGCTGGCGATACGTCCGTAGCGGTCGGAGATCGCACCGAAGAGTACGGAAGAGAAACCGGTGATCGCGGTCAAAAAACTTAAGTACGCCATGTTGATACGCACAAACGGTTTTTGAGAGGCGGTCGTCACGTAGTTCGGGAAGTAGGCACCAAACAGTTCTCCCGCCCCCAACAGGCCGAATGTCAGCATGAACCACCAGCCGGTGCTCGAGAGTGCCCAGGTCATCCCGATCAGCAGGATCGATGTCGTGGCCAGCAGCGTAGCACGCGGACTGGCTTTCGCCAGCAATAGGCCCAGCAAGACTCCGGCGACCGCCTTGAATCCAAAACGAAGAAAGCTTTGCATGCCCAGCGTGTCGCTGTCCTTGCCCAGGATGTCGGTCGCATGCAATGAGACATTCTGGAAGATCGCATTACCGCCCGAATAGACGATCACATAGATCACCACAGCGCGCAGCACATTCCGGTTCCTGACAAACTGCCGCACCCCCGCGACAATTTCGGCCCACGGGGTTCCTGCGTCTTTCTGCCAGTCGTCATCAAAGGGAATCCGGAACATGGCCACGGCGATTCCCGCGACCAGCAACAAGGGGGAGACGGCAGCGAACATGGCGAGGTAATTATTGGGAAACGTCAGGCCAAACGACCAACCACCGAGCAGCTTGCCACCGAACAGGGCATCTTGCAGGAGTGCACCCACGCAGGCGAGCAATGGACCAATTCCAAAGGTGAGGCCGAGAGCCTTGCCGCGGCGCGAGGTTGAGACACCGCGGCGAAGAAAATCCCACATGGCGGTCAGCAGGACACCATTGGCGGCTCCGAAGACGGCTCCGTGAGCGATCACGACCACGGTGGCGACGGTCGCAGAGGCACTGCCGAGAGTCACCGCGACAGCCGCCGTCATTGACACCATCAATCCGACCGCTCCCAGGGCGAGGGGCTTGAGATACCGTGGATGCGGAAACAACCAGGCTGCAATGACCGGCAGCGCAGTCAACCAGAGATACATCGCCGATGGCATGTTGCTGATCGTATCGGAGTTACCGAACGCCTTCAGCAGATTGGCATGCGTCAATCCAATGTACGACACGGGTGCCGCGAGATAATAGACGCTCCAGAATGTGGCGAAGCACCAGATGTTCCGGTTCTGCAGTGCCACGGGCAGCGGGCAGTCGTCGACCGGTGGCGGGGAATCGGTGGGTTCGGTCATCCGGGGGCTTTCGCACTAATGTGACGTGAACTCGGAACGAGATGATTCGGACTTTTGCGCGTACCGACTGATTGCTCTAAAGTCGAAGCAAAAAACATTCAGGCTGGTGAGCCGGGTGCCGTGAGGCCCCGGACAATTTGGGACTTCAACGTCACACTCGGTCCGGGGCCTCACGGCACCCGGCTCACCTAATCCGTATGAACTGCCACGTTTCTTACAGAACCAGTTTCAATTTGACATAACGGATTCCAGACCCTGAGGGTTGAATGCACCAGATTGCTGCCAGCCATGTCCCATCGGTCAGTCGGGCGATACTGGGTTCGCCGAATGAAAAATCGCTCCATTCGCTGAGATTTCCCGACGATGCCGATTGGGTTCGCGTTTCTGCTCGCCAGAGATAGTCATCGTGTTCGATTCCAAAATGGGTGTCGGTGGGGCTGACGATGGCCGCCTTGACGCCGGGGTCTCCGTGTTTGCGTTGGTTGTAGAGAAACACGGCGCGACCATCCGGCAGCGGAGCCAGTGCTGTAGTTTGTCCCAGGATTCCGGTTGAAGTCGTGGGAGTCCAGGTCGCTCCGCCGTCGTGTGACAACGCGAAGGCATTGGGCAATTCACCGCCGGGTGCCGCCACTTGCCAGCAGGTTCCCAGCAGGCGTCCGTCTGTCAGTTCAATGATCCAGGCTTCGGCACCGCAACTCGTCGGGTGCGCAAAGCGGAGCATCGACGTATGCCGCCAAGTGCCGCCCTGATCGTCGGAAAAGACGACCACGACCTGGCTGTGATCGACCTTCAAGCCGGGATCAAACGTATTGCCCGGAGAATAACAGGCCAGCCAGCGGCCGGTCCGCGTCACGCAGAGCGGCCCCGGGGCTTCGGCGGAGCCAGGAATGGGCATGGGGATCATGGTCGGATCGCTCCAGGAGTGCCCGTCGTCAGACGATGATGACCAGATCAGTTCGTTCGCTTTTAGACCCAGGGTGACCGTGCTCCAGTTGGATTCACCGGGGTTATCGATCCTCGTGCGGGTACCGTAGAGAAACAGTTTCCCGGAGTAGGGATCGCGGCTGATGGCGGTGAAGTTCGACCACTGGGAACTGAGGTGCGGCCAGACAATGCGGGGTTCGGTCCACGTTTTTCCCTGGTCGCTCGAACGAGCTAACGCTGGAACAAAGTCATTCGTCGCCGTGTGGACGGAATACATGAAGGAGCAAATCACGTCTCCACTGGGTAAGACTGCCAACCTGGGACCGATGGCAATATCGGTGCCGCGGGCGACCGGCGACTGTTGTCGGATGAAGCCTTGTTCCAGCGTTTCCCAATGCATGTCGTGATTCCCATTGGTCTATCAGCCGCTGGGCGCTAGCCCACGGTTCGGAGGAACATTCGACTTGAATATCCAGTCGAACCGGACGCTAGCGCGTGCCGGCTGATTTGGTCATGATCCGATTGACACGTAAATTGTCGATGTGATTTTCAGTTGCCGTCAGCCCCGTGGCCGACGCTGCCAGCGTCGGAACGCAGACGCTAGCAGCGTCTGCCACGGCCTGCGTTCTTACGAATTCCGCTACTTGGATTTTGTCTCAAATGTGGCATCGGCCCCAAGGGAAGTGCCCGTTTCATTCACTCCCACCAGCCGATAGTGATAAACCTTTCCGGGCTGCAAGCCAAATAAATTGCCGATCGCCGTGCGCGGGACAATTTGCAGGCCTCCGTACTGCGGCTCGGACTTCTGCCCGTATTGAGTATCGAGGCCGTACTCAAAGTAGAACTGCGTCTTCTTGCCGAGCGGATTCAGCCGCCCTTCGACTTTGGCCGTCGTTCCGGTGATACGGCTAGAGGGGCCGGTGATGACTTGCGGTTTGGTGTCCGCGGGCAATTGAGTTATCTGATCGGCGCCGGTCTTGGTACCGGCTGAATTCGTGGCCACGAGTCGGTAGTGACAGGGTTTTCCTGGTGTTAGATCGGACACATCCAGGTTGACGTGATACCAGTCATCGTCGGTCTGCATGGTTGCCCCGGTCCCGAAGAGTTCAATCTCACCCAGTCCCCAGTGTTCGGGTTGATAGCCTGAGAAGATACGCACCCTGGCCTGTCGTGCCGGAGCCTGTAATCCCCGTTGCAGCGCGAAGGCATAGTTGGGTCCGATCGTCGAGTTTTTGGGCATCTCTTTCTTCAGCAGAGGCTTCCAGGCTTGGCCGTCGTCAGAGACCAGGACTTCAACTTCGCGGCTGGGCCATTGCGGATGCTGATGAATCTGCGCGGACTGAATGGTGACCGGCGAGTCGAATTCATACGTGAATTCCAGCGGGCCCTGAGGTTGAGCGGCACTGTGCCACATCTTGCCTGTTCCATGTCGCCAGCCATCCTGGAGCGTAGCGGGATCGGTACTTGAGCCCGCGGGGGAACTCAATATCTTGCCTCCGTTGGATGGCAATAGCAGGGAATAGTTGCGGTAGGCGACTTCGAATTCATCGAAATCGATCGAGCCAGTCGGATGCTTGGCGGGATTGACGAAGATCACCATGTGAAAGAAGTCGAGATTGAGATGTCGTTGAACCTCGTCGATGGGCCAATAAATGTAACGGGCTTCACCGCGATTGTTCCCGCCGAAGCTCCAGGAATTGGTGTCGTGGACCAGGCGGTATTCAGACCGTTCCCAATTGCCGGTTTGCAGGAGATCGGTCAGATAGTGTCCTGTGTAAGCCCAGTTGGAATGGCGATAGTTGGGGTGGAGCGTGGACTCATTGGGATTGATGTCGATGTTGCTTTGGCTTTGCGACCACCATGACAATTCGGTCCCGTTCGGCACCCACTTGTTGCCGCGGACAGCAATCTTGATCCGTGCATCGCGAAAGTCAGGGTCTCCCGCCGAGAGAAATGCGCTCGGCAAGGCCGCCGTGCTGATCCCACCCGGATACATATACTTGGCCAGATGGACCGTGCCGACGGCATCATCATGGTTGTGATCGTCGCGTGAGTTCGAATACCGAATATAACCGCGCGAGGCGCCTCCTTCCTTGAAGTGTTCACGCACTGCGGACCACGAACCCCAGCCGTTCCAGCCTTCGTCCCAGGTCTCGTTGTAGAAGGCCGCCAGCTTGGGAGGCAGGGTTTGTTCTGCAGTGCGGTGCCCGTACTGCGGTGTCGGCCCGTATTCGAAAAAGTATTTTGTCGGGAGTGAATGAGGCTGAATGCGACCGTTGACGCTCAAGCCGGTAATGCCCAGCAATGTTGCCGGGCGGGTTTCGACCTCGGCCGGCGGGGCGGCCGCGCTGAGCCGAGTCAGGCCCACGACGACAAAGCAAAACAGGCAGAGCTGGACGTGCATTGCCAGGTGGCGGCAGGCCATGATCGAGTTCTCCATGGTCATTGGGGGCGAATCGATTGATCAGATAGTCATCAGCATGCTGATCGAGGGCCGAGTCATGGTAGCACGTGAATAACAAGGAATCGACGCACGAGGCGGATCAGTGGTGCGTACCATTGATGGTGTTTCCATTGAAGAATTTCATCCACAGATTTCGCAGATGACGCAGAGAGAATTCAAATCCTCATCCGCGACATCTGCGAATTCTGTGGACAGGACTTCTACTAAACGCTCTCCCGAGCATCGCGGCATCAGTTCTGTGAATGTCGTTCTTTTATCGCCGATTACAGATTTGCTCTTGGTTTCGCCGACACATAAAGATATGCTTAAGTGTGATCTGGACAAGATAAGTCAGTGCGTTCTGGTCTTTCCCTGCCGGAGGTCGCGACGATGGGTGCAATTCTAGGCTCGAGCCAAATCAGTGCTGGTGTTTCTCGCCGTAGCCTACTGCAGGCGGGATTGGCCGGGATGTTCGGCCTGTCACTCCCCGACATGTTGCGGCTGCAGGCCCAAGGTGCTGAACCAGGCCGCAAGGCGCGTGACGCTTCGGTGATTTTTGTTGAGCTCGCTGGTGGCCCGACTCAGCACGAGACCTATGATCCCAAGCCCGACGCTCCGCTCGAATACCGCGGGCCACTTAATGCCATCGACACCAAGCTGTCAGGTGTGTATTTCAGTGAACTGATG
>JAQGHS010000479.1 GCA_028291605.1 Planctomycetaceae bacterium
CTTGAACTCGACCTTGGATGCTGCCAGCGAGAAATTCTACTTGAAGAAATATGCACACGGCGCCACCGACCAGCAGATCATCAAATTGATTTTGAACTCCCCCGCCTTCAAAACGGCAGTGGGAGCCACTTCCCCTAGCGACAACGATCTGCTCGTCGTCGGGCTTTATACGAATCTGCTCAACCGCCCGCCGACCAGCGAGGAGACCACGCATTGGACCGATGAACTCGACGGCGGAACTCGCCTGTCGACGATGATCGATTGCCTGATGATGTCGCCCGAATACAAGCAGGACGTGGTCGAGAATTACTACACGATCTACCTGGGCCGTTCTCCCGATCAGAACGAGATCACCACCTGGACCAAGCCGCAGGGGCGCGCAGCGAGTCAGCAATTCTTAGTACATCTCCAGTCGACTGAGGAATTCTTCCAGAATCATCCCGGCGCTTCGTGACTGCTGCAGCTTGATGTGCGAATCTTCGTAGGCGAGCGTCCGGCGTAAGCCGGATGGTTGTTCGCGGCGTTGCTAACCAATCCGCGTCACTCAAACTGACCAGCGAGATGAATCCGAGCGGGTCTCATCGGCACGTCAAATGGGACCGAACAACATGATTTGAATCGCCACGGTCGACAACCCGGTTGAAGTGGAAGACGAACTCTGCACATTGATGGCGATCGTCAGCCGCGCAGACTCTTGACAGTCATTCAAGAAGTTCATCCACAGACTTCGCAGATGACGCAGACGAAATTCCAATTCTTCATCTGCGTCATCTGCGAAATCTGTGGATAATTTCTCTTCAAATCTGAAGTTTCGGTCGCCTGTAACGCATCCGCGTTCTAATAGGTGACGCGTGAATTTCCACACCCGCCATCACTAGCCTCGCGAGTGCCCCACCATGTTCTTAGCGCCGCCATCACTCCGCAATATGTTCCTGACGGGTTGGATATTGGCCGTTTTCAGCATGACGGCACTGGCTGAAGACAAGCCGCTGTTTGAGGACAAGTTCTCCAGAAAGCTTGCCGAGGGCTGGACTTGGGTCGATGAAGTCCCCGGCAGTTGGCAAGCGAGCGACAGCGGATTAGAGCTAAAAGTCCTCCCCGTAGGTGAGGGATTGTGGGGCGGCGGCCGGAAGCATCCCAACCTGCTGTTGCGAGACCCGGGGAAGCCCGGCGATTACGCAGTGGAAGTCCAGATCAAGAGTCAGCCCACCTCGCAATTTGAGCACGCGGGGCTGATCCTGTTTGCGGACGGCGACAACTACGTGATGCTCAACAAAGAAATGTTTGAGAAGCCGGAAGTCACCTTGATTATGGAAAAAGGGGCCAAGCCCGTCCGCGTGTCGAAGCCTTACGAGCACGAAGCAATCTGCCTGCGATTGACAGTCGCCGGAAAGAAAGCGATGGCCCAGTACCGGCATTATGATACGGATGAATGGCAGACGTTGGGCGAGTACGAATTGCCTGTGGCGGGTCCGTACAAAATTGGCGTACAGGCTGGTCAGCCGCCCAAGGATGCCGATCATCGTGCGCTCTTCACTCAGTTCCGTATCCTTCCCGCGACGGCTGTAGCGGTCGCTACGGGCCAGCCCACCAAAGCGGGACCTGAATTGAAGAAGCGTCCCATCAGGACCGATATCGCCCTGGCAGTCCAGGCCCGTCAGGCCGCCGATCGGGCGATCCCTTACATCGAAAAGGACGGCACCGCCTGGATCAAGGATCGCAAGTGTCTCTCCTGCCATTATGCAGGCTACATGCTGTGGTCATTCCATGACGCTCGTGAACGCGGTTTCAATATCGATCAGGCCAAGTTTGCCGAATGGACTAAATGGTCGCTGAGCCAGGACAAAAATCATGGTGCTGAGGGCGCCGCGCAATCGCTGCTGGCACGCGACCGATCGGATGCCAGAGAAGACACCGTCAAGTTGATCGCAGCCCTCGGCGAGTTCATCATCAGCAAACAAGAAAAGGACGGCCTTTGGAAGCCGGGCGGACAACTTCCCAGCCAGAAGCGGCCACTGAGCGAAACGACCCAAGTCAGCACGATGCTGTGTTTGCTCGGCCTGGCAACGATTGACCAACCGAACGAGAAGACCACCCTGAGTCGAGACAAAGCCGTAGCGTGGATCAAGAACACGCCCCCCAACGGCAAGGACCCGGCCGTCAGCGGCGAGTGGTACACGATGCGTTTGCTCGTGGAGAAGAAATTTGGCGTTCCCAAGGCAGTGGAAGCGCTGCGTGATCAGATCCTGGCGGCCCAGCAGTCCGACGGCGGCTGGGGCTGGCTGTGGGCCGACAAGAGCGACGCCTTCGGCACGGGCCTGGCGCTCTACGCTTTGGCCGAGGGAGGCGTGCCCAGCTCGCATCCTGCCATCGAGAAGGCCTGGAAATTCCTGATCGAAACGCAGACGGACGACGGCTCGTGGATCGTCCACGGCACGAAAACTGGCACGAAAGACAAACCCCACCCCATGAGTAGCTTCTGGGGCTCAACGTGGGCGTTGATGGGCCTGAGCAAGTCGCTTCCTGATGCGGCGATCAAGGCCGCGTCAGCGGCGCAGTAGGTCAGTCATCGTCGTAGAATGGCCGCCCCGGCCGTCTGGGCCCGTAATCATCGACGTTCACAAATTCCGACCCTTTCGCACGGGTGCAGCTTGCCCCTTCTGATCAGCACCGCGTGTGTCATTCGGTAGGCCGTGATGTGAGATCGCTGGGGTAGGACCCCGGCGAGCCGTAGGTCTTGATCAGACTGCATCCGCAACACATGTAAGCTCGAACCGTTCCCGCCAATGGTAGCGCACCAGTCCAAAACGAAGGCCTCGCGTCCAGGGCTGCGTATTCGAATTCCCGGGTCGCATAGTTGTGAACCTTGTCGATCAGCTTAATTTCGTGCATCGCTCCGCCACAGTCGGTGCACACGCTTGTTTGTGGTCTGGGCATGTTTTTCCTCGGACAATGTGACTTGTGAGAAATGGCTGAGAATATAAGGTGCCATTCGGTCCTGATGGTGTTCATCTTACTGCCGAACTCTCAGCGGTTCATTTCCAGCAGCAAAAACAATTCCCGCATTGATGTCCGAAAACGGCCAGCCGGGTCGCTCGCCACGGCTACAATAGGACCATGCACATCAACGACGATATTTGTTACCGAGCTCTCGTGGCCCGTGATACTCGCTTCGACGGACTCTTTTTTGTCGGGGTGAAGACGACCGGGATCTACTGTCGGCCTGTCTGCACGGCGCGAACGCCCGGTCGTGATCGCTGCCGATTCTTCGTCAATGCAGCGCTGGCCGAGCAAGCGGGGTTTCGGCCCTGTTTGCGCTGTCGTCCTGAACTCGCTCCGGGTTACGCGCCTGTCGACAGCAGTCGCACGATCGCCCGGGCGGCTGCTGCGCGGATTGAAGCCGGGGCACTTAATAATGGTGGCAGCCTGGAAGACTTGGCGGCGAATCTTGGACTCAGTTCGCGACAGTTGCGTCGCTCGGTGAGGAAAGAGCTAGGAGTGTCTCCCGTCGAACTGGCTCAAACAAATCGTCTCCTGCTCGCCAAGCGTCTGATTGCCGAGACACAGCTCCCCATGATTCAGGTCGCCTATGCGGCGGGGTTTGAAAGTGTGCGGCGGTTTAATGCCCTGTTTCAGAGCCACTATCGCCTCACCCCCAGTCTGCTGCGGCGATCCTCGTCCAAGGCAGTGGCCACCGACAGTCTGCGGTTAGTACTCTCTTATCGCCCTCCGTTTGATTGGGACGCTCTGCTGCGGTTCCTGGCGGCCCGAGCGATTCCTGGTGTCGAGTGTGTCTCGGGCAATGCCTATCATCGGACTGTGAGGATCGGGGAACATCGCGGGTGGCTCAGTGTTTCGCCGGTCGCGAATCGCAATCAGTTGGCTGTGGATCTGGCCACGGAGCTGGCTCCGGTACTGCCGGCGATTCTCTCGCGTCTGCGTCAGTTGTTTGATCTGGATGCTCGACCAGACGTCATTGCCGGACACCTCGCGCTGGATCCACTGCTCGCGCGATCGGTCGAGCAACGGCCAGGGTTGCGCGTGCCCGGTGCCTTTGATTCGTTTGAACTGGCCCTGCGAGCCATGCTGGGACAACAGATCTCGGTGCGTGCCGCGTCGACCTTGGCCCTGCGTTTTGCCCTGCGTTTCGGGGAGACGATCGAGACGCCGATGGCTTGTTTGAATCGGATTGCGCCGACCGCCGAATCGCTGGCCGAGAGCGATAGTGCGACCCTGGCGAGCTTGGGTTTGCCGGGAGCTCGCGCCGCAAGCGTGCATCATCTAGCTCGCGTTGTCGCCAGCGGCGAGATCGATCTCGAATTGGGAATCGACCCGACGGCAGTTGTGGCCCGGCTTGTCGAGCTTCCCGGCATCGGCCCGTGGACCGCCGAGTACATCGCGATGCGTGCCTTGCGTTGGCCGGATGCCTTTCCCACGGGTGACCTGGGATTAGTGAAAGCCTCTGGACTAAAGACCGCAAAAGCACTGAGCAAAGCGGCCGAGCAGTGGCGTCCCTGGCGAGCCTACGCCGCCATGCATCTGTGGGAAAGCCTCGCCATATCTTCCAATGAGACGTCAGTCACGTCAGGAGTAAAACGATGACCACATACTACAGTCACATCGATTGCCCGCTGGGCCGCCTGATTGTGCAGGGCGACGGAGAGTTCATAACCGGGTTGTATCTCCCGCAGCACAAGGGTTGGGATGGACCGGACGCCGTCGGATTGCAATCCGACGTCTCGTTCATCGCCATCCGCCAGCAACTGGCACAATACTTTGCGGGCGAGAGACAGCAATTCGACGTACCGCTCAAACTGACCGGGACACCATTCCAGCAGCGAGTCTGGCAGGAACTCGTACGCATCCCCTTCGGCACGACAATCACCTATGCCGAGCTCGCCCGGCGTGTCGGCAAACCCGCCGCATCGCGTGCCGTGGGGAACGCCAACGGCCGCAATCCCATTTCGATTCTCGTTCCGTGCCACCGTGTCATCGGTGCCAATGGGAAACTCACAGGCTATGCAGGCGGAATCGACAAGAAGGAGAGATTGCTGGAATGGGAACGTGACGCATTGGCCGTCGCATCTGGCCCCTAGTTGGATATAGCCAACCCTCGTAGGAGCGCAGAGATGACTCGGCAGGTGAGCCCGGCGGCGTAAGCCCCGGGATTCTTTTTCCGACATTGAAAAACGATCGCCGAAGAAGAATCCGGGGGCTTACGCCGCCCGGCTCACCTGCTGATCTTATTTATACACATTCACTTGGCCGGACGGCGCATCGCCAGTCTTCGCTTGTGGGTAGTGAGATGGCCAAAGTCTTGAGAGAACTCGCGCCACGATCAATGCCGCCGCGAAGCCAGCGATCAATAACGGTGTCAGGTAAGGATGCAGAATGTGCAACCGGTCCATAATGAGCATGGCACCAAACCCGACGGTGGCAGAACTCACGACAATCACCAATGTCCGAACTATTTCGAGTAGTAGTCGCACAATTGGCCGCCTGTGTCACAGGTTTACTCGCGTCATGCCACGAAAAAAACAATTGCGCAGAAAAAAAGGTGCCAGGAACCGAATATCGCATACGGTTGCTGACACCTTTGATGATGCTAATTAAGCGTACGAGTGATGTTCAAGACCGAGTCCCGATCGCCAAGTATTGAGCAGGTGAACCGCCTTGAAAGCTCCCCTTCGTTTCCCATTGTTCGACAAAAAACCGAGCGCCGTGGGAGCTGAGCCGCATCACATGGCCGTTGGAGAATTCCACAACCCAGTCATCGCCAACCGGACGCGTTGTCCCGGTACCATATAATTCCGTGCCCACGTTGCCCTTGCCGTCGAAGCGAATTGCCGTCTCGCCGCCAGCATGCGAGAACCGCAATTTCCAGCCGCCAGTTGGCGTTGCGGGCTGCTCGACGACACCGAGGCTATCGATGACGGCCTGGAGCCTTTGCGCTTCCTTCAAGTCGCCGGCCTTGGTCGCCGTTTTGACGGACTTGGCGAGTTCTTCCGCGTACTTTTTACGAGCCCCTTGAATGGCGTCATTGCAGGTCTTCAGGGCACCTGTCGTGACCTTGCTGTATTCCTTGCGGGCGCTGACGGCCTTGGGAGTCGTAAACTCCTCCGTTGCCGGCGGTGCCTTGTCGTCCGCCAGCAGCCATGATCCCAATAATCCAAATGCTGCGATAACGAACGTCCTGCGAATCGCCTTTTGATAACTCAGACTCATACTCGACTCCGGATGTGGTCTTCGAAGGCAATAGATCGATACGCAGGAACGTTGTCGCTATCACGGATTACTTGGGCATGGGCAGCACAATCAGGGCATCTTCGGCGAAGGAGGCTTCGCCAGCTTTGCCGTTGATGCGGTATTGCACCTTCAATTGCTTCGCGGTGTTGGGGGCCGGGTCTCCGCCGAAAGTGGTGTTGTAGCTGGCATCAGCGAGTGTGATCAGCGGGAAGTCGCCCGCTTGTTTCTGCAGAACTGCAGTCACGTCCTTTTGAGTGGCACCGGAACCGTACTCGGCCTTGATGATCTCCAGCTTGACCTTGTTGAGGTCGGCGGTGGACAGCAGCTCCTTCACGTCGACCCCCTTGCTGCCCAGTTTCTGAGCGACGACCAATGTGGCTTGAGTCGCCTCTTCCTTCAGGCCTTCCACCTTGATGGTCTTGATGGCGAACTTCAGCGTTTCGATGCCGGGGTGGAGTTTGACCACGTCCAGCACCAGCTTTTGCTCGGCCGGCTGCTTCGAGGCGTCGAAGGCCTTCTGGCACATCTCAGCTCGTTCCGCATCGGCCATCGGGAACTTACGCACCAGGCCGATGTAGCCTCGCAGGCCACGCAGTTGATACTTCACATCCGGCGAAGTTTTTGCCAGATCGAGCAGGACGGGTGCGGCATCGACGCTGTTCCATTTGCCGAGCAATCGGCTGCCCACATCCTGCAGCAGCGGGTCCTTGCTCTTAGCCGACGCGCCCATTGTCTCCAGGGCCTTGGTGCCGCCGACGTCACCCAGGATTTCCAGCAGTACCGTTTTCGCGGCCGCGGGTGAGCGATCCAGAGCGGTCGTCAGTTCTGCAGCACAGGCTTCGCGATCCGGCATCCGGATGCTGGCCGCTTTGAGCGCCTGTTGCGCGATCGGTGCGTCGTCGGCCCGCTTCGGTGAGGTCGCTTGGGTAATCAGCACGGGGAGATTCTTGAGAGTGACGGTTTCGCCCAAGGCGGTCAACGCGGCTCCGCGAACCGTCTTGTCGGCATGATCCATCGCCTTCAGCAAGGCGGCCGTCGCTTGGATTCGCCGTTTCCCGACAAGCTGAATCAACAGCGGGTACTTTTTCCCCTCGGCTTTGGACAACAATGCGACGATCTGAGCGTCGATGCCGTTGCCTACGGTATCGCCCAAAGTGGTTTTCGCAGCTTGAGCCAGTTCCTCATCAGCATCCAGTGCCGCCTCGAGCAGCAATGGGAGACACGACACGTCGCCGACTCGCGCCAAGGCCCCGATAGCCGATAAGCGAACGGGTTTCTCACCCGCTTCAGCCGCCTTCATCACGGCTGCCAATACGACCGTCTTGGGGCGGTCGGCCATGGCATGAATGATCATCGCCGCTCGCTCGGGCTTAGATTTCGTCAGCTCGGCCGCGAGTGCCTTATCCACATCGCTACCAGGAAACTCACGTGCGGTTTGCAACGCCAGCTGGAAGAAGACTTTATCTGGCGACTGGAATTGCTCCATCAACAGCGGCAGTCCGTCTTTGGGATCACGGGCGAGAATCGCGCCGCGAGTCCCTTCCACAAGCCTCTGCTTCGGGACCTCAGCCTTGCGGACCTCGTCATAAATCGCCACCGCTTCCGCCGACTTTCCGGCGGAGTGCAGCCGCTCGGCACAGAGGACGCAGCCCTCGGCCACGGCCGAACGGACGCCGACCGGAGCACTCGCCAGCAAGGGACGCAACGACTTGGCCGCGTCCTCATTGCCGATCCGTCCCAAGGCGACCGCGGCCGCCGAAGCGACTTCCGAATCCTTGTCCTGCAATCGCACAATCAAAGTTTCGACGGAGCTCGCATCACGGCGGACACCGATCGAATTGAGGACCCCGATCAACAACTTGCCGTCCAGTGATTCGGAGGCCTTGCGGAGTGCATCACCCGCGGCAGAACCGGGGATCGCTTCCAGAGCGATACGGGCCCACGAGGCGAATTTCTCTTCAGTCAACATTTTGGCCAGGTCGGGAACTGACGCGTCCGAGCCGTGGATGGCCAAGTTCTTGCAGGCGATGGCCTTGTCGGCATCCGGTGCCTCCGACCTCAGGATGGCCAGGAGTTCGGTTTCCTTTTGAGGAGAACTATTCTTATCTTCGGCGGCCCGTACCGACGTTGCCGTCAGCACGAGGACAGCAGCAAGGAGTGTGAGGAATCGTGTTAAATGTCGAGTCATTAGCATAATTATCGCTCCAGAGCGTTTGGAATAAGTTCAGCGCAGCGAGGAAAGAGACGAACCAATATCGGCTTCAAATGATACAGTGCCAGCCCCCGTGGCCGACGCTGCCAGCGTCGGATCGCAGACGCTAGCAGCCTCTGCCACGGGCGCGGGCACATGTGCCCGCTACAGCCGCCACGGTTCGCGCAGGGCCTCGGATCGCATGCGGTTGGCTTGGACGTCATCGACGAACTCGTTCGTCTTGTTGTCGAACTTGACCGTGCGCCCCAGATGCAGGGCGACGTTCGCAGCATGGCAGGCGATGTGAGCGTTACAAGCGGCGTCAGCATTCCCCTTCGGCTGGCTGCGCGTCTTAACGCAGTCGAGGAAGTCACGCACGTGGAACGTTGCCGGATAGCCGCCGATTTCGGCGACTTCGCGCCCCGCGAGCAATTCCGGAGAACTCAGTACGAGCTTCCCGCTGTCACCCGCTTCGACCCAACCAGTCTCGCCTTCAAACCGCACGGGGCAGGAACCGAGCGGAATCCAACCCTTTTCACGGAAGATCAATTCGCAGCCGTTCTCATAACGAGCCACCAGTTCGCCATCCTTCGGCGCGTTGTATTCCACCGGCGGCGGGCAATCACCCACGGCCCATTGACACAGGTCAACGCAGTGCGAACCCCATTCGAGGACTCCGCCGCCATTGAAGGCACCGATGAATCCGCCACCCTTCTCAAAATTGAAACCGTCAAGCTGCTTGGCATTGAACGGCCGCCACGCCGCCGGCCCGAGGTACATGTCCCAATCGACGACTTCTTTATTCGGCGCGGCTTCCGGAGGCAACCAGCCGCTCATCAGCGCCTGCATCCCAGCCGGATGAGCATAGACCTTCTTCATCTTGCCAAGTTTCCCGGTCCGGGCCAGTTCACAGGCAAACGCAAAGTGAGGCAGATTGCGTCGCTGGGTTCCCGCCTGGAAGATGCGACCCGTACGGCGCATCGTCTCGGCCAGGATCAGGCTTTGGTCGATATTCTTGGTGCAAGGTTTCTCGCAGTACATGTCTTTGCCGGCCTTGGCCGCAGCCATTGCAGCGGTCGAATGCCAGTTCGGCCCGGTGGCGATGAGGACGGCGTCGATGTCGGCGCGATCCAGCAATTCGCGGAAATCAATGTAGGTCTTGCAGTTCTCATTGCCGTATTTGTCATCGGCGATCTTCTTGACGGCGGTCCGGCGCTTCTCCTTGATATCGCACACGGCGACGAACTGCACATCCTTCTGCTCGAGGAAACACCCCAGGTCGTAGGTTCCCCGGTTGCCAATGCCAATGCCCCCGACGACGACACGCTCACTGGGAGCCACGGCCCCATCCAGCCCCAAAGCGGAACTGGGAATGATGGTCGAGCCCAGCAGCGCGGCACTGCCGGTCGCCACCGCGGTCTTCAAAAACTGACGTCGAGGAAGCTGCATTGCCTTGTTCGCCATGACGACTCTCCGAAATTTGATGATCACAGGACGGATCGAACACGCCCCGCACGAGCGGCTGGGACTTGAAGTACCGTTAGATTACTCGCGATCCGTCTGCCATTCCACACAGACTGCGGTTTTAGCGATCCATTCGACCATGGCGATCTGCCACCCGGCCAGCGAATGAGCCCCCGGGGGGCGACGCCGTGAAGGATTTTTGTCGGGGGTTTCTGCAGAAGTCAGCTCGCAATCGTGATTCGAGTCGATGGGAGGGTGTGGGTCCCTCTGGATCCCTCACCCTCCCATGACGTCGAAATATCCTTCACGGCGCAGCCCCGAGGGGCTCACAGATGACACAGGTGTGAGGAATATTGCCAGATCGAGCACCACGAATCTTTCCACGTTCATTGATCCAAACAGACTGTCTTTGCGTTTCCGCTGGTCGGAGAGGCCAGACGGCGTAAGTTTCTCGAAGTGTGGTGCGCGATGTCAGCGATGCAGGAGTGACTCATGTCGCGATCCGTATACGTGCCAGCCAAGGCAATTCACTGCAAACGCACACCACGAACGCCGGAACAATCATGGACCGTCTGGTCCATTGTCGCAGCACTGTTATTGGCCTACCCACTGAGTTTTGGGCCCGTGATGCTTCTCTACGCGTATGATGTTTTACCCGCCAGTTGCCTGTTACTGTACTTCCCGCTCATGCTGCTTGGTCAAGTTCTCCATCCGATTGGGACACTGATG
>JAQGHS010000503.1 GCA_028291605.1 Planctomycetaceae bacterium
TAGCCGGTGGTTGAGCGCAGCGACACCACCGGTTAGCAGTTCAACCTTATTTCGACCCCGGAGGTGCGACCCCTTCAGGGTCGGATAGCTATCGCGATTCGTAGTCCGGTGGTGTCGCTGCGCTCAACCACCGGCTACTCTCTTTAATCCCTCCGGGATAAATGCAACCACGAGATACTACTAATTAGGCCACTAACTGTTCTTGCATCCGGCTGGCGGACGTTCCGAACTGGTCGCGGTAGCCATTGACCGATTGCTGGTGCAGACGTTCCAGGCCTTCGCTGATCAAGGGCAGTGAGCAACCCAAAGCCTTGCGAATCTTTAAGGACTGCAATGATGTTTCACCCGAACCAAATTGACTCGAGCGTTCCGTCAGCGGCTCCAACGGGGCGGCTGGGGTGTAGGGGCAGCCAAACGTGTTGGCCAGCAGCGTTCCAAGGCGATACGGGTTAAGGCGTTCGGCTCCGCCAATGTGGTGGATCCCGGTGAGTTCTGCTTCATAAGCTTGATGGAGGATCTCGGCGAGATCGGTCGCCAGGATTGGTGTGGCGTGGCGGACACAGTCCAGGTTCACGCGGCGGCCGGCATACATTTGAGACAGGGTCTCTTCAATGAAACCCGCAGACTGAGTCGACGGAGACCAGCCAAACACATGCGAGCGAATCACCATCGTCGAGGGCGAACAGGCGGCAATGGCCGCTTCCATTTGCTGAAGAGCCTGGGCCGCGGGAGTCGAACAGAAATGGTCGCTGGCCTCATCGTGGAACATCCACGGGCCCGTGAAGACGGCGTCCGAAGAAATCACGGTGGAAGCACAGCCGATCGATTGAGCGGCGTTGATCCAGGGGAGAACGGCATCTGTGGCATTCAGATACTGGCTGGAGGTTTGTTGCGGATTCCAGGGCGATTCGGTCCAGGGACCGCAATAGACCAGCCAGTTGGGTTTTTCGGCTGCGATCCAGGCCTGAATGGCCTGCGGATCGCGGCTGGGGCAGGCGGTTGTCGAGCAACCGGCAATCTGTACGCGGTCACCAAAAGTGAGTCCGATGATTTCGTACCGATCGGACAACCAGGCCGCCATATTTCCGCCAAGAATCGTATCGACACCGGCGATCACAAGTTTTTCCACGCGAAGCCTCCCTGCATGTGCGTGTCAATTGGCAACTGGTGGGCTGCACGCCACGGGAGCCTTCAGCGTCTCACCAGTACCAACAGAAATCAATGCGGACATCCGCCGCACCATCACGCGCGCCAAGTGGGTCGACCAGGCGCGCGTGGCGAAGTATACGCAGACTTGCCGGAGGCACCAACCCCAGTTTTGACGCGGGAAAAACCAGGGCCGGAATTTGCCGGAGAGGAATTGAGCCACAGAATGACACAGAAAAACACAGAAGGAAGAATGGATTTGTATGGCATTTATTCTGTGTCCTTCTGTGGCTCTTGCTCCCTTCGGTCGATGTCCTCAATAGACACGATCTTCCGCGGGCGTTAGTGTGATGTTTCAATAGCAAAAACATGGGATCGCAGTGGCCGATCAGGCGCTTCCGAGCCACTTCCCGTGGGGATCGTTTTTCATGAGCATGCCGAGTGATTTGTGGTGGCGATACCTCTGGTCCCAGGTGGTGGGACTGGTCGTGCTGGTGGTCTTGGTGTTGCCGCTATTCTGGGCCTGTGGTTTGCTGCCTGGAACGACTGGCATGTCCATCGTCGTCGGTGGATTGCTGACGGCAGGGGTCGCGATCTTATTTGGCGGGCAGCAGGCCCGTCGCATCGGCCGTGCCCTCAACGAAGTGCTGGCCGCATTGCGGAAGGCGGAAAAGGGAGTCTTCGACTCTCCACTGACGTCTGAATGCCATACCGTGCTGCCCGATGTGGCCTCGGTTCTCGAACGTGCCGAAGCATCGGTCAGGCTGGAAGTCGCGCAGTTGTCCGGGCAGCGGGACCGCCTGCAGAATGTCATCAACAGCATGGCCGAAGGGGTCATCGGTGTGGATCGCGAGCAGCGGATTCTGCTGATGAATGTGGCGGCGTGTGAGATCTTTTCGTTACGTGAAGGGGCGGCCCTGGGCCGTCCGGTGTGGGAGCAAGTCCGTTCGCCGCAGTTGCAGACGTGGGTCGCGGAAGCGGTCGAGAAGGCGATTCCCGCCGGCGGTGAAATGCATTTGCGATCCCCCGTTGGACGTGACCTGGCTCTCAGCGTATCGGCCTTTCACGGTCACGAGTTGGCCGGGGCGGTCATCGTGGTTACCGATGTCACCGAACTGCGGCGTCTGGAACGGGTCCGGCAGCACTTCGTCGCGAATGCATCGCACGAGTTGAAGACACCGATCACCTCCATTCAAGCGTGTATTGAAACGTTGATCGACGGAGCCGTGGACGACATTCAGTGTCGTGATCGATTTCTGCAAACGATCAATGAGCAGACGTCCCGGCTGGATGCCCTGGTGAAAGACCTGCTCTCGCTGGCCCGGCTGGAATCGGAACCGCTCCAGCGCGAACCGCGGCCGGTGTGGGTCGAGGCCCTGGTCCGGATGTGTTACGAAAGGCATCTGCAGACGGCAGAACGCAAGGGGCTGGCCCTAACGATGGAGCCGATTGCCGTCGAATTGCGAGTTCTCGGCGAAGAAGATGCTCTGGAGCATATCCTCGATAACTTGATTGACAACGGCCTGAAATATACCGAGCCGGGAGGCCGAGTCACGTTGTCCGTGCGGATCGAAGGAGACTCGGCAACGATCGAAGTCAGCGACTCGGGGATTGGCATCCCGCAGCAGCATTTGCCGCGCATCTTCGAGCGGTTCTACCGAGTCGACCGGCACCGCTCGCGGGATGTCGGAGGGACGGGGTTAGGGCTGTCGATCGTCAAGCATCTGGTCCAGGTCATCGGCGGCAGCATCTCGGTGACC
>JAQGHS010000520.1 GCA_028291605.1 Planctomycetaceae bacterium
GGCTTGCTTCTCAAAGATGATGACGTGTTGCCGAGGCAGCGTGCCGATGGGTTCTTTCCACTTCAGTTGGAACTCGGGCTGGTTGATTTCCTTTTTGACCTGCACCTGAGTCATTTTGTGGACCAGCTTGATCGGCACTTGCGGGTCTTCTTTGCGATATTCCACGAAGACGACTCGGCCGCCGGGTTTCAATGATTTGGAGATCTCCGACATCATCTCATAGGGGAAGGCAAATTCGTGATAGACGTCGACCATGATCGCGAGGTCCACTGTGGCTGGCTCAAGCTGCGGGGTTTTTTCCGTGCCAAGGCGGCCTTCGACGTTCTTCACCCCCTGCTCTGCCAATTTCTTGTCGAGGAGGTCGAGCATTTCCTGCTGAACGTCCACAGCGAGGACTTTGCCAGTCTCACCGACCTGCTTGGCCATCATCACGCTGAGAATGCCGCTGCCAGCGCCGATGTCGGCGATGGTCTGGCCGGGTTGCAGCTTGAGAGCTTCCACGAGTTTGGTGGGTGCCTCTTCTTGCTCGCGTTCAGGACGTTCGAGCCAAATCGCCCCCTGGAATCCCATGACGTGAGCGATCTCACGACCCATGTAGAACTTGCCGATTCCATTCGGATCGTGCTGTTTGCGGAATTCGTATTTGGGCTTTTCAGTCTTGGACGATTCCTTCTTCGGCGTCTCTGGTTTGGGATCAGCCTTGTCTTCCGCCAGAACATGGGATCCGAGTCCCGCACCAATTAAGCACAGGAAAACCGACCAGCAAGCCATAGAGCGATGGAGAGTCATGTCGGAATCCTTTGGGTGTGTTGCGAAACACTCGGTCCGGGGCCTCACGGCACCCGGCTCACCTAAATCAAGTTGATTGCGTTGTGGAGATGAGACTGAAGAACAGACGCTGGCAGCGTCTGCCACAGGTGTCTATCCCGCGATCTTCCCGGTCACTCGATCGCGGCCGTGTTTTTCCATCAGACTGCCCCATTCCTCGATGCTCATTTCGACCGCCTCTTCGGGAATCAACACAGGGATTTCCTGTTTGATTTCGTACTTGAGTCGGCAAACCGGATCTGAACTGACGAGCCAGTCGCCATCATGGACGAGTGGCGCTTTGGATTTGGGGCAGCGAATTAATTCCAACAGACCTTGCAGGTTCATGGGCTCAACTTTGTAGCCCGACTCTCTGAGTCGGGTGTATGGCAATTTGAATGAGACCGACTCAGAGAGTCGGGCGATGTTAAAACCCACGTGCCTTGCGAATGTGTTCGAAGGTCCGCAACTCGTAGTCGATCTGCACGTAATCCAGGATCGAACACAGGCTGCGGCAGGCGACTCCCAGGCCATCCGGTCCGCTGAATCCGCCGAACTGACCGCCGCCCTTCAGGTGCGGTTCGAGTTCCAGGAACACACCAGGAGCTCCGATCTTCTGCATGCTGGCGTTGAGCTCAGGCAGATGTTGTCGCAGGTCGCGCAGGATCCGTTCGTGGCCTGAGTCACCCAGGCTCGCGGGGACGAAGTTTCGCAGACGCTCTTCCTCGACGACGCCGGTCCACGGCAGGTTGGGGTCGACTTGATAGTCCTTGATGTGCAGCCAGCCGAGGTACGGACGCATGGCTTCGTATTCGGCGAAACACTCCACGACGTCGAGATTCTGCGAGCTCAAATTGCCGCCGTCGAAAATCAGGACCATGTGCGGGCTGTTGACTTGCTTGGCAATCTCGCCCAGCAAGCGGCCGTTCTGTCCGATCAAATTGGCTTCGACTTCCAGGCCATAAACGACACCGGCGGCGGCACACTTTTCGGCGATCCGGCCGATCTGATCAATGGCTTGCGGCAGATATTTGGTAGGTTCGTCGCCGCGCGGCTGGTAGAACGAAAACCCGCGGATCAGCTTGGTCTCGAGGAACGTCGCCCGGTCGATGGCCGTCTGCACGTCTTTGGCCAGGTAGTCGGCGAAGGGGACGTAACGGTTGTGGGTCCCGTCGTCTTTGTCGATCAGCTTCACCTTGCCGATCGGGGAACCGATGCTGGTCACATGGATGCCATACGCGGCGTGCAACTCCTTCAATGTTTTCAGCTCGGCTTCATTGAGCGTCATGATGTGCTTGGTCTCGCCAGACCCAGACACATCGATGAATCGCGGGCTGTAATATTGCAGCCCCATGGCGGCGAGAGCGGTCAATTGCTCAACCGCCGTCTTTTTAAAGCCAACTTCATCCGCAAAAGCGCTCAGAGTAATGGAATAGGGCGAAGTCATCGACAAATCTCTCGCTAGGAAGAAGAACCGGCCGCAACGGGATGGCAGCCAAGTCTGGGCCGACGGCTCAAGCCGCTGAGCCGTCAAATCCAACTGACTGCTGATTATCAGGATACGGCGACAGCAGCCCGTTGAAGACGCAATTTACTTTACAGGCGAAGGAAGCATCCGCCAAGTGTTTCGGCTTCGATCCGGCGAATCGGGTCATTCGGAATGTCGCAGAACCAGCACCGTTCAGGCTGAGTTATCCGGGAAAAGACTTGCGAGTTCCATCCACGCGCGTTAACGTGACGATAGATTAAAAGTAGAACTGGGAAAAGAAGTTGCATCGAAATGACGCCTTGTGCGCTCGGTCGATTTGCTCCTGCCGCTGTTTGCCGCTCGCTCGCCTACCTACACGAGATCAGCGATTCCTGAAGCTCATACCGCTCTCAGGTTGAGACTGCTCCCGAACCCACGGATGTTTTAAGGTTTGGAGTCCTCCTCCATGCAAGTCCGAAATCCGCATCGCAGTCGCCTGGCTTCATTCGTGCTGCTGGCAGGGATGATCTCTTTGGGCGGACTGTCTGCAGACAGCTTTGCGGGTGAGTTGCTACCTCCTGAGAAGACGATCGAAGAGGTCGTTGACCATTACATTCAGGCGCGGCTGACCACCGACAAAGTCGTCCCCGCACCACAATCGACCGACGCCAATCTGATTCGTCGCTTAACACTCGATCTGGCCGGCCGCATTCCGACCGTTACCGAAGCCCAGGCCTATGCCGCCGCGACCGAACCCGATAAGCGGGCACGAGCCGTCGAACGTTTGCTGGCGAGTCCCGATTTTGCTTATCAACAGCGGAACGAACTCGACACGATGCTGATGTCGAAGACGAACGATGGGGCCTGGCGCGAGTACCTGTTAAAGGCCTGTCAGGAGAACCGTCCGTGGGATCAGTTGTTCCGCGAAATGATGCTCACGAGCGACGCTGACGAGGGCAAGAAGGCCGCGTTGATGTTCCTCAAGTCCCGTGCCCGGGATCTGGATGAACTGACGAATGACACGTGCAAGATCTTCTTCGGTGTCAGCATCAACTGCGCGAAGTGTCACGATCATCCACTGGTTCTGGACTGGCATCAGGACCATTACTTCGGGTTCTATTCGTTCTTCCAGCGGACCTACATGAATAAACGCAATCAGCTCTCGGAACGGACCGAGGGGCTGGTGAAGTTCAAGACCACTGAAGGTGTTGAGAAGCCGGCGAAGTTCATGTTCCTGACCGGCAGCGTCATCGAGGAACCGCCCGCTCCCACGCTGACCGAAGACGAGAAAAAGGCGATCGAAAAGGCTCGCAAGGAAGACGAAGACAAGAAGGAAGGTCCTCCGCCCCCGGTCCCCGCTTTCAGTCCTCGCACACGGCTCGTCGAACTGGCTTTGAAGGCCGAGGAAAGTCGGTTCTTCAGTCGTTCGATTGTCAATCGTGTGTGGGCCCGTCTGATGGGACGCGGACTGGTCATGCCGCTCGATCAGATGCATTCCGAGAATCCCGCCAGTCACCCGGAATTGCTCGACTGGTTGACTCGGGACATGGTCGCGCATGGCTACGATTTGAAACGCTTGATGCGCGGCATTGTGCTCAGCCAGGCTTATTCCCGGTCGTCGACCTGGAACGGACCGGAAACTCAGCCCCATGACCAAGTGTTTGCGGTGGGACTGACCCGTACCTTGTCGCCGCGGCAATACTCGCTGGCCTTGCTGTTTGCCAGCCGGAATTCCAAGAGTCTTCCCGAGGACGTCCTGTCACCCGACTGGGCCAACCGCCGCAAGGATTTGGAAAACCACTCGCAGCACTTGGCCAATCAGCTGGAAGTTCCCTCCGACAATTTCCAGGTCGGAGTGAGTGAAGCACTCTTTTTCGCCAACAATCAGCACGTGCAGAATGACTTGTTGAACGAAGGGGGAGATCGATTGGCGGGCGTGCTAAAAACCATTCCCGATCGGAATGAGCAACTGAAACTGGCATTCTGGACTGTGTATACTCGAGATCCGGAAGCCGAGGAAGTCGCGGCCATTTCGCAGTACCTGGATGCTCGGGCGGATCGATTGAATGTCGCCTGGCAGCAAGTGATCTGGTCGATGTTAACGAGTTCTGAATTGCGGTTTAATCACTGAAATTTTTAAGAACGTTCAACTCCGGTTAGCCAAGAACCACACATACTTTTTGTGACGTAGCTAAGGGATCAGCCATGACAATTTCACGTCAGACACCGAGTGGCTTGATTGTGCCGAATGTGGGCCGCCGTGCGTTTCTGGGGGCTGCTGCCGCCGGAGCCGGTGCCTTTGCGGCCGACATGTCGGGGCTGGATATCCTGAAGCACAAGCTGCTGGCCGATGAGCTGAAGCGGCAGGAAAAGCACGTGATCCTGCTGTGGTTGGCCGGTGGTGCCAGTCAGTTCGAGACCTGGGATCCGAAGCCGGGCCGTCCGACCGGCGGTCCGTTTCGCGCCATTGATACCAATGTCTCGGGCATTCGTATTTCGGAATTGATGCCCAAGCTGGCTCAGCGGATGCAGTACACCGGCATCGTGCGGTCGCTCAATACCCGCAATGCCGATCACGGCGGTGGAACGACATTGATGGAGACCGGCCGCCCGCCGGAAGGTGGTCTCGACTATCCCGATCTGGGGTCGATTCTGGCTCACGAACTGGGCCGGGCCGACAGCCAGGTGCCGGACTATGTCTCGCTTTATACGTCGACTGAAGGCCGTCATAAGGGTGGCCCCGGGTTCCTGGGTTCTCGTTATGCGCCGATGTTCCTCGACAAGGACGTCATGCCCGAGAACATCAAGCGGCTGGATGTCGTTTCGGAACTCGATCATCGGGAACGAGATGATTTGCGGAATCTGCTCAGTCAGCGATTCGCCCGGACCCGTCACAACAATTCGGTCGGCAGTCACAATTCGGCCTACCAGCGCGTCCGCGGTTTGATGGCCAGCGAAAAGCTGTTTGACGTCTCTCAAGAGCCGCAGGCGATTCGGGACAAGTACGGCCCAACTCAGTTTGCCGAGCAATGCATCGTCGCTCGTCGCCTGGTCGAAGCGGGCACGCCGTTCGTCAAAGTGGCCCGCGCCTGGTGGGACAGTCACGGTCAGAATTTCGAGACACATCTCGAACTGGTCGCCGAACTCGATCATGTGATGTCGACATTGATCGATGATCTGAAAGAACGTGGTCTGCTCGAAAAAACCTTGATCATCACCATGGGCGAATTTGGCCGGACCCCGCAGATCAACCCCAGCCTGGGCCGCGATCACTTCGCCTCTGCCTGGAGTGCCTCGCTGACCGGTTGCGGCATCAAGGGTGGCTCGGTCTACGGCAAGACGGACGACGACGGCCACAAGGTTGCCGAGGGCGAAGTCGGTGCTCCCGAGTTCTACGCGACGATCCTGCAGGCACTCGGCATCGACCACGAGAAGCACTTTACGTATCTGGGCTCGCGTCCGATTCCGTTGACGGAACCGGGTACGAAGCCGATCACGCAATTGCTGAGCAACGTGTAAGTTGATTGGATTGCGATTTTTGGTGAGCCGGGCGGCGTAAGCCCCCGGATTCTTCGTCGTGGGATAGGCATCCTGCCTGTCAATCGCGAAGCGACAAGCGAACCAAGAATATGTCGCGGTCGAAGTGGCGATTGTGCGATGAATGGCCTTCGAGTTTGTCACTTGAGGTGACAAATGACAGGCTGGAAGCCTATCCCACGAAGAATCCCGGGGCTTACGCCGCCGGGCTCACCAAGACTTTAATACGGCGACCCGGCAGTACTCTGTGTACTGCCGGGTCGTTGCCGTTAATGTGAGAACGAAATCTTGGCAGGCGATGGTTTGAGCAGCCGGTGGGCGTTATTCTCTAGGTCGATTCGCCGGCCAGCGTCCGGCATGAACCTCGAGTTAAACTATAGGCCCCGACATGACGAGCTACATCGGTCGACTGAATGCCGCGATTCTTCGCAAACGAAACTCTGTGGTGGTGGGCTTAGATCCCCGGTTCGCAGACTTGCCCGAGGAACTGCAATCGCGGTATCGCAATCAAGGTGATTCGCTGGCTTCTAGGGCAGCGGCCTTCGAGGAATTTTCCAAGCGGATCATTGATGTCGTCGCGCCACTGGTGCCGGCGGTGAAGCCACAAGCGGCCTTCTTCGAAGAACTCGGCCCCGCAGGTTGTTCGGCCTTGGCGGCCGTCATTCAGCATGCTCGTCAAGCGGGACTGATTGTCATTTGCGATGCCAAGCGTGGAGACATCGGCTCAACGGCGGAAGCGTATGCTCGCGGCTACCTGGCGGGCGAAGACCCGATGGCTGCCCCTTGGGGTGCGGATGCGTTGACCGTGAATGCGTACATGGGCCGCGACACCCTGCAGCCGTTTATTGATGTGGCTCAGCAACGCGGCGGCGGTCTGTACATTCTGGTGCGGACCAGCAATCCGGGATCGGGGGTGTTTCAAGACCGTGTTTCGGACGGGCAGACTCTCTATCGCCACGTGGCGGCCGTTGTCGAGCAGATCAACGTGGAGACCCGCGGCACCGAACCCTACGGTTCCTTCGGCGCGGTGGTCGGAGCGACTTATCCTCAAGAGATCGTCGAACTACGCGCCGCCATGCCGCACACCCAGTTTCTGGTGCCCGGCTACGGCAGCCAGGGGGGCACGGCCGAGGACGTTGCGGCAGCGTTTGATTCACAAGGACTGGGCGCCGTCATCAACAGTTCGCGCGGCATCATCTTCGCGCACAAGCGAGCCCCCTACTCGCAGCAGTTCGGCCCGTCAGATTGGGAGTCAGCGGTCGCCGCCGCGACGCGCGACATGATTGCCGATCTCGGGAAGCATGTCGCGATGGCGTGATGCCATTGGACTCAGGGTCGGGCGTACGAATTTTCGAAATTGGCCGATGGCAGTCTGACTGGCAAATCAGGTCGGCGGTGGCCAATTTCGAAAACTCGTACGCCGGACCCGGGGCTCTTTGAGCGCAATAAAAAAATCCGTTGTCGATTGTCGGTTTCCCGACAACAGACAACGGATTCAGACCACAGCCAGAGGTCAGTGCTTGGTATGTTTTAGTGCTCGCTGGCGGGGGCGACGTTGCAGTCGATGTCGTTGTCCGAGTCACCCATATCGCGGCAGTCCGAGAAGGAGCTGCCCGAGGCGTGCCCCTTGGAGCCGGCTACACCGTTGTAGCAATAGCTTTGATTGATCGAACCGATCGCCGAGCCCACGTCTTCCAGTTCCTGGTTGATATTGAAGGCGACTTCGGAGAGTCCCACGATCAAGGAGAGGACGCCGATCGTGGCGACCAGGACCAATTCGGCGGAGACAATGAAACCGGCTTCGTCATTCAACAGGTTGGTAATGATGTTCGTCATGGCTGTGGTTCTTTCTGTGTCGTGTATTGGGCTGTGAATCTGAGTTGGTTGTTTGACCGGTGTGTTTTGTTACCGGTCGTTTGTATGGAAGAGATGTAAAGCAGTCTGTATGCCAATCGATACATTTTGTTTCAGAATCTTTACAGACGAGAATTTCGCGAGCTGTAAGTTATTAAGAGGTATTGACTAATGGCGTCTGTGCGGCGACCGGAGAGCGGCCAAGAAGAGGGCTGAAAGTGATGCCGAAACTCACCATGATGCGGGAGCTAAAGCATCATGTGGCGAGAAGGCCACATTGAGATGTCGGGGATAATTCTGTGACGCAGTGCGCCACGTTCGAGGGCGCACATGCGGCCGCGAATTTTTACCGAATAGCAAATCGCGAACGGGATCGGGGGAATCATGATGCTTGGCCCCCGATGCGGGATCCTGGCCAAGGATTCTCAATTTGGTGTCGGTGAGTGGATCTGAGAAAATGAACCGCTATGCCGCTATTGCAGATCGGGGCCAGATCACGTCTTCGCATTTATCCCGTAGTGATTAAAGAGAGTAGCCGGTGGCTGAACGCAGAGACAACGCCGGATAGCGTCCAACGAGGGAATCTCGACCCTGAAGGGGTCTGAGATGACATGGTCAACCGCCAAGGAGAGTGGACAATAGTTTAAAGGGATCAAAGAAGTCGAAGGGATCAAAGAAGTCGCGGCGTAACACGCCAAGCCAGGTGAGCCCGGCGGCGTAAGCCCCGGGGTAGAGTCGCGACGTGGTTCCGTGGTAAATCGTCTATCTATTGAACATCCCTGGTGCAGCAAAGCCAGTCGCCATTCCACCCCAGGCCTCGCGGCACGGGGCTTACCTGGGACTTCAGACGCTCGATGTGCTCAAAGAAGTCAAAGAGTTCAAAGAAGTCGAAGGGATCAAAGAAGTCGCGGCGTAACACGCCAAGCCAGGTGAGCCCGACGGCGTCAGCCCCGGGGTAGAGTCGCGACGTAGTTCCGTGGTAAATCGTCGACCTATTGAAGATCGTTGATGCAACAAAGTGATTCGCCACCCAACCCCGTCCTCACGGCACGGGGCTCACCTGGGGCTTTAGGCGATTGATGCGCTCAAAGAAGTCAAAGAAGTCAAAGAAGTCGAAGGGATCAAAGAAGTCGCGCCGCAACATCCCAAGCGAGGTGAGCCCGACGGCGTCAGCCCCGGGGTAGAGTCGCGACGTGGTTCCGTGGTAAATCTCGACCTATTGAAGATCGTTGATGCAGCAACGTGAGTCGCCACCCCACCCCCGGCCTTCACGGCACGGGGCTCGCCTGATATCTGGTGGGGGAAGAGTTCAAAGAGTTCAAAGAAGTCAAAGGGATCGAAGGGATCAAAGAGAGCACTCGAATTTGCGCGGGCTTGTAGCATGGCCGCCCCGGCCGTCGAGTGCTTCGCTGTCGGCGAGCAATTGTGCAAAGAATTCAAAGAGCGCATGGCAATTCGTGCGGAGATGGTTGGTTCGGCACTCAGGCTGGGTTGGTGTTCGCGAGTCGAATGTTGACGGCCGGGGCGGCCATCCTACGTCTCCCTTGTTAACTTCCCCTTGACCGTTTTGGTGACTCCGCTTATCGTTCCGACACTTTCCCAAAGTCCATCCGCAGATTGTATCGGTCCGCGTCGTGACGTTTGACGTTCTGTCAGCGTTTGCGGTCTGAGATTTCCACCCCCGACTACGTCCATCGCCAATCGATCTCCTCCAGCGGGCACAGTCCCTGCCGTTGGTTTCGCGTTGCATTTTATTCCAGACACTGATCATCCCTGCCGGCACTAGCGGCGGTGTCCTGATCTTGTTGGAGAAGCTTGCGGTATGCGTTTATCCATGAAATTCAAGACTTTACTGTGCTGCCTGGGGCTCATTGCTCTGGGGGGCTGCATGGATCTGAAACTGTTCCGATTCCAAAACGCGGAGAAAGACCGCGATGCGGATGACGAGAACAAGGACCGTCGTAAAGAGACGGAATTTGTCGGCAATTACGCCGCCATCTCGGGCAACAACGTGATTGCCATTCACGGTGTGGGCCTGGTGACGGGCTTGAACAACACCGGTGAAGACCCGCCACCGTCGATCTATCGCACGCAGCTGGAAGACGACATGAAGAAGCGTGGCGTCACGAATTATCGCGAACAGTTGCAGTCGACCTCGACAGCCTTGGTCCTGCTGACAGCCTACTTGCCGGCAGACATTCAGAAGGGGAGCAGCTTCGATGTTGAAGTCCGCTTGCCACCGAATACAGAAGCGACGAGTCTCGAGGGTGGCTGGTTATTGCCCGCTGATATGACCGAACAGGCCAACGTTCAAGGCCAGGGGACATTGAAGGGCAAAATCTTCGGCCGGGCCGCGGGGCCCATCCTGGTGTCGATCGCCAAGGGTGAGAATCAGGAAGGTGTGTTGAAGCGCGGTCGTATTCTGGGTGGCGGTATCGGCTTCAAAGAGCGCACGTTGGGACTTTATTTGCGTAGCGATTTCCGCAGTGTTCGTAACACGAGCCGCATTGCGGACCGCATTGGGACTCGTTTCCATTACTACGATCACGGTCAGAAGAAATCCCTGGCGGAAGCCAAGGATGACCAATATGTGCAATTGAAGGTCCACCCGCGCTACAAAGACAATTACCCGCGCTACATGCAGGTGATTCGACACGTGGCGTTCCGTGAGAACGATATCCAGCGCCGCGACCGCATGGAGCGTCTGCAGGAAGATCTGGTCGACCCGGATCGAGCTGCCAAGGCCGCAATTCAGTACGAAGCGATCGGTATCGAATCGATCTTGTTCTTGAAGAAGGCCCTGAATCACCAGAGTACCGAAGTCCGCTTTTATGCGGCCGAAGCCCTGGCCTATCTCGGTGACGACACGGGTGCCGAAGAGTTGGCCAAGCTGGCCAAAGATGAACCGGCATTCCGCGTCTATTGCGTGGCCGCCTTATCGGCATTGGACGAAGCGGTCTGCTTCCAGTTACTCCGCGATTTGATGGACGAGCCCAGTGCCGAGACCAAGTACGGCGCCTTCCGTGCGATGTGGACTCTGGACAAGAACGACCCGTATATTCGCGGGCGAAAACTCAACGATCACTTCCTGTTGCACGTCGTGGATACCAAGGGTGAGCCGATGATTCACCTGACCCGGCATCGTCGTCCGGAAGTGGTCTTGTTTGGAGCCAACCAGAAGTTTCGCACGCCGCTGGCTTTGACCGCCGGCAGTCACATCAATGTGAATTCCCAGGCGGGTGCCGAATCGATCACCCTGACTCGGTTTGCTCTGGGCCAGCCTGATCAACGCAAGATCGTCTCGACGAAGGTCGTGGATGTCGTCGAAGCGGCCGCCGAAATGGGAGCCACCTATCCTGACATCGCACAGATGCTGGCGCAAGCGTCGGCTCAATACAATGTGGAAGGCCGCTTGGAACTCGATGCCCTGCCCCAGGCGGGTCGGTTGTATTATCGCACGTTGACTGCAGGCGATAAGGAAAGCAAGAAATCGACCAAGGTGGGCCGGCCGTCCTCGAATCCGAACCTGTTCCCCGTGCTGAACCCGCTAGGTGAGGCACCTGACGACACCGATGAAGTGGAATTGCCGATCGAGGGCGGGGAGTCTGGCCCTGCTTCCGATGCAGGCGCGGCGAGCCTGACCGACATTAGTAAGGAATCTAAGGCTCCGTCACAGTCGGCTCCGGGGCAAGATGGCAAATCCGATAAGCCCAAGGGAGTCGATTTCGATTACGCTGATATGCCACCTAGCCAGGCCAAGTCGAAATCGTGGTTTGGCTGGTTCGGCAAATCGAAGGCCGTAGAACCGGATGAGGAACTGCCACCGGCGAAAACGTCCGATGAAGAGTCGCCGAAGGCTGAGAAGTCCACCGTTGAGAAACCTCGTACTCGAGGTAAGAAGAGCGAAACCGCTGAGAGCGAACCGGCTGTTGAGAAACTGCCTCCTGTAGAAGGAACGTCGAGTAAGTTCGAAATCGAATAGTGAGATAGGAATTTTAGCCACAGAAGGACACAGAAAAACACGGAAAAAAAGACGTGATTTTCTGCTCTGATGCTGTGCTTTTCTGTGTCCTTCAGTGGCTCAGAAAAATGAATTTTCAGCGGTGGTGATTTACGCCCCGTCGCTAACAACCATCCGCCCCGTAGTGATTTAACTACGCCGGACATTCGCCTTTTTTTGTGTTCGGCCAAACGTCACGTCTGTTGAGTCCCTGATGCTCAAGTCCCTCGAATTGTTCGGCTTTAAGAGCTTTGCCGACCGAACGCCGTTCGAGTTTTCGGCGGGGATCACGTGCGTCGTAGGCCCGAACGGCAGCGGCAAGAGCAACGTCGTCGACGCGATCAAATGGGTGCTGGGCGATCAAAGTCCCAAGAGCCTCCGTGGCAAGGAGATGACCGACGTCATCTTCAACGGCTCGGGTGGCCGCAAGCCCGCGGGCTATGCCGAAGCGACCCTGACGTTCGATAACTCGAAGAATATTCTCAACGTCGACACCAGCGAAGTGCAGGTGGGGCGGCGCATCTACCGCAGCGGTGAAGCCGAGTATCTCATCAATCGGGCTCCGGCGCGGCTGAAGGATATCAAAGACCTGTTCATGGGGACGGGCGCGGGGACCTCGGCCTATAGCATCATCGAACAAGGTCGTGTCGATGCCCTGTTGCAGGCGACCAATGTGGCTCGCCGCACGGTGTTCGAAGAAGCAGCTGGCATCAGCAAGTTCAACGCCCGCAAGCAGGACGCCTTGCGTAAGCTGGAACGCGTCGCGCAGAATCTGGTGCGTCTCACCGACATCGTGGACGAGGTCCGTGGTCAGTTGACCGCGTTGCGATCACAGGCCACGAAGGCGACGAAATTCCGTGAGTACACTGAAGAGCTGAAGTCGCTGCGTGTCGGCCTGGCGGCGGATGATTATCGAGTCCTCTCGGTTGATCTCGAGAAATTCCGGCAAGAGATGACGCTGATTGCTTCTCGTCTCGAGGAACTGACCGCAGATCACCAGCAGATCGAATTGGAACAGTCGACAGTCGATGCGCAGGTGGCGGAATGTGAAGATCGGCTGCGAGTCGTGGAGCGTCTGGCTGCTGAAAATCGCGAAGCGGCGGCGACCCACGAAGCGACCATCCTGCATCAGTCGGCGCGTAAAGCAGAACTCGAAGCGGAAATCGTTCGCCTCCAGCAACAGCAGGATGAACTGCAGGCCCGAGCCTCGGCCGCGACCGGTGAGCTTCAGCAAGCCGATGGCGACTTGACGTATATCCTGACGACTTTTGAAGCCCGTCAGGCGGAGTTACAGGGCCGCGAGCAGACGTTGCGCGATCTCTCTGCAGCCATCCATCGGCACCGCGAACAGCTTGATCAACAGCGTGAGCGACAACTGGTGCTGATGCAGCAGGTGACTGTCCTGCAAAATCGCGTGGGAAGTTTTGATTCCCAGTTTGCTGCGCTGGAGACTTCACGCAAGCGGGCGAGCGTGCGGCGGGATCAATTGGATCGCGATATTGCCGGAGTCCAGGCGGATCTGGATCGTCGACAGATCGGGATCGAAGCCGCCTGGGGACAGATGAGCCAGCAGCGCGAAGTCATGCAGGACATCCGCGGGCGACGTGAAGAATTACTGCTGAAACAGGAAGAAACCCAACGCAATCTGGCACTGAATCGGGAACAACGCAGTGCGGGACAAGCTCGCAAAAATCTGCTGGAGGACCTGGAACGCCGGCAGGAAGGTGTCGGCGTCGGCGTCAAGGAAATCCTGGCCCGGGCCAAGGATACCCCCGTGCCCCCGTGGGATACGGTCCTCGGCAGTGTTGCCGAATTGCTGTCGACTGAAATCGATCAAGCCGCACTCTTGGAAGTCGCGCTGGGCAGTCGTGCGCAGGTCATTGTGCTGTCGCAGTACGGACCCCTGATTGAATATCTGCATGAAGGTCGTTGCCAGATCTCGGGTCGAGTTGGTTTCCTCGCGATCGGCGGTGCAGAGGCCGGTCACCTGTTGATTCATGATGAGACGACTGCTCGGCGGCCGGGAGTCTCGGCCCAGCGGTACGCATCTGAATTGGCGGAGCAGCGGCAGATTTTTAGCGGCCCCGATTTCAGCCAGATACCGGGCGTCACCTGCCGAGCCGATCAACTGGTGAAGTCGGCGTCCGGATACCCGCAACTGGCCGAGCAGTTACTGCGCGATACGTGGATTGTGGAGTCACTGGATGTTGCGTTCGAACTGGCGGCTGGTGAAGGTCGTCATGCCCGCTTCGTGACCTTGCAGGGCGAATTGCTGGAAAACAACGGGACTCTTTATGTCGGTACGGTACGTAGCGAGACGGCTTTGGTCTCTCGTAAGAGCGAACTGCGCAGCCTGAAGAATGATCTGATTCGTCTCGATCGCCAGATCCAAACAGAAGAAACGCAACTCACAGAGATCGCCCAGGGACTTGTGCAGATCGATCGTGAACTGACGGCGATTCAGGCCGAAATCGAACGGACTGCGGACCAGTTGGGTGATTTGAAGTCGGGAATCAGCGGTCAGGAAATGCAGCGCGACCGCTATCGCCGCGAACGAGATGAAGTCCAAGCGGAACTCGACGAACTGATTGCTGAACAGGGAACGTTTGAAGCGGATGCATTGCAGTCTCGCGGAGAGATGCAGACCGCAGAAGAGGAACTTGTCGAGTTGCGGGCGTTCCTCGAAGGGGCCGACGGGCAACTGATCGCGGACGAAGTCCGACTGCGTGAAGGACAGGAACAACTCAATCAGGAGCAGTTTGATTTCGCCAAGCAAGAAGAGCGAATCAACAATCTGCAGAACGCCCGCGTGCGTCTCGATCAGGAACGCTATCAACGCGACCTGCAGCGGGAAGAGGCCGAACGGCGGTTGCAGGTGATCCTCAGCAAGACCGAGCAAATCGAACTGCATTTGCAGAACAGCCGCAGCGTTGTTGCCGAGATGAACGATCAGAAAGCCGTCTTGATGGCACAAGTCGCGGAACGTCAGGCCGAGAAAGATCAGGTGCGGCAGCGTCGCAGCGCGATGTCCGAGCAGGAACTGCGATTGCGACATCAGCGTCGCGAACTACAGGACCAGCAGCACGCGTTCGAACTGAAGGCCCGTGAGATCACTCAACAGGTTCAACATCTGACTGAACGATTGCAGGACGAATATCAACTCGATCTGCAAACGGTTGCCGCGACCGGTGTGTCGGCATGTTTGCGACCGCCGGAACCAGCGACCGACGACGCCATTGAGGAAGGGATCGCGACGAGTGATCTGGAGTCCGCCATGGACTTCATCGAGGTCGTACCCGAGCTGCCGGTAGCTCCGACGATTGATGAATCGTTTGCCATCGATCCCCAAGTGCGGGCGACTGTTGAAGAGCAAATCGACCGCCTGCGCCGCAAGCTGAAGTTGATGGGGAACGTCAACGTCGAGAGCTTGCGAGATCTCGATGATCTCGAAACGCGATACAATCGGTTGTATGCCCAGTTGCAGGACTTGGTAGAGGCCAAGGCGGCGCTGGAAGAAATCGTCCGCCGGATCAACACTGAGAGCAAGCGGATGTTTCTGGAAACGTTCACGGAGATCCGCGTTCATTTCCAGCAGTTGTTCCGAAAACTGTTCGGTGGTGGCGAGGGTGATGTCGTCCTGGAAGACCCCGAAAACGTCCTGGAATGCGGTATCGATGTGGTGGCTCGTCCCCCCGGTAAGGAACTGCGCAGTATCTCGCTGTTGAGTGGTGGTGAGAAGACTCTGACCGCGGTGGCTTTGCTGATGGCCATCTTCCAAAGTCGCCCCAGTCCGTTCTGCATTCTGGACGAAGTGGATGCGGCCTTGGATGAAGGCAACGTCGAGCGTTATATGAAGGTCGTGCAGGAATTCCGCGAGACCACGCAATTCATCGTAATCACGCACTCCAAGCGGACGATGTCAACGGGCGACGTGTTGTACGGCGTGACGATGGAAGAATCTGGGGTATCGAAACGGATGTCGGTACGGTTTGATGACATCAGTGAGGATGGCAACTTTAAGGCCGAGCAACCGGGCGAAGCGGCAGCATGAACCCCTTGGTGATCTTCGGAGCGAGTACTCGGGCGGCCGCGTTTTCCGCAATCCGCGCGGGGTTCGATCCCATCTGTGGCGATATGTTTGCAGACGCCGATTTACGTACCTACGCGACAGTGCTGGACGTACCCCATTACCCGCACAAACTGGCCGAGGCGGTCGGGCATTTGCCCCCCCTGCCCTGGATCTACACGGGAGCCTTGGAGAACTCGCCCGCCGTGGTCGACAGACTGAGCGAGCGAAACACGTTGTGGGGTAATTCTTCGGCGAGCTTAAAATGTTGCCGCAATCCGTGGTATTGCCGTGATATTCTGCAACAGGCGGGCCTGCCGGCCCTCGAGTTATGTTCCAGTTCGTCCGCACCGCCGCGCGACGGCAAGTGGTTGATGAAGCCGTTGCGTTCCGCGGCTGGCCGGGCGATTGCCGTCTGGGGACCTGAGACTATCTCGCTCGCTGAGCCGCATTTTTTCCAGCAATTGGCGCTGGGAACACCGATCGCCGCGGCGTTTCTGGCCACTTCTGAATCCGCCGAGCTACTGGGTATCTCGCAGCAGTTGATTGGCTGGGGGCAGTTGAATGCCCCCGAATTTGGTTATTGTGGATCCGTCTTCCCTTGGTCAGATTGCAAGTCTCATTTGGAAGGACTCGTTCGTCAAATCGGATTGGTGATCAGTCGCGAGTGCGGATTGCGTGGCCTGTTTGGGATCGATCTGATCAGCGATGGGCAGTGTGCCTGGTTGACCGAGGTCAATCCGCGGTATACGGCTTCGATGGAATTGATTGAGCACTATTGGCGGGTGCCTCTGCTGGAGTGGCACCGACGAGCCTGTGTCGAAGAGGGCTTTGAAGTGCGTTTGCCCGAGGTTCCTTGGGAGTCTCAAGATCAGTATTGCTGCAAGGTTGTGATGTATGCCGATCGGGCTGCGCGAGCACTTGATTTGAGCACACAAATTCCCTCAGCAATCGATCTGCAGAGTCTTCCCCGGCTCGCCGATATCCCGGTGGCAGGGACGGAGATTCTTCCGGGGCAGCCTGTCTTCACATGCCTGGGAAAGTGGGGGAAGTGTTACGAATTACCCTACGAATTGATACAGAGAGCGGAAGAGATTTGGGCGGAGTTTCCCTGTCTGTAGGATGGGCACTCCTGCCCGTCTGTATGAGTATTCGTATTTAGAAACCGGTGACGGGCAAGAGTGCCCATCCTACAGTGGAACTATGTATTATACCCAATCTGCGACTCACGCCGGACGCTCGCCTGGGATAGCCCGGGTTCAAGAACCCGGGCTATCCCAGTTCCGAGGCTCAATCACTTTACGCGATGTGGGCACCGCGGGTTTCGACATAGACTGCGTACAACGAGGAACTCCCCGTCATAAACAAACGGTTGCGTTTCGTACCGCCGAAGCAGACGTTGCTGCAGATTTCGGGCAGGAGAATCTGGCCAATGCGGACACCATCAGGAGAGAAAATGTGGACGCCGTCGTAACCCTCACCGACCCAGCCGGCACTCGCCCAGATGTTGCCGTCGGCGTCGCAGCGGATGCCGTCAGCCAGACCGGCCCGGATGACCTCTTTGCCGTCCTTGTCGACGACATCAGCCAGTGCCATCGAGGCAAACTCGCGGCCGTTGACCAGCTTCTTCTCGTCGGTCACATCCCAGACGCGGATGCTCTTGGGCGCGTCCTCATAGTGCGAGGCCCCCGTGTCCGCGGCATAGAGTTTCTTGTAGTCGGGCGAGAAGCACAGGCCGTTGGGCTTGAAGATGTCATCGGCCACCTTATTCAGCTTCAGAGTCTGCCCATCGATCCGATAGATGGCTTCCTTCTGGATGGGCTGGACGGTCTGCGATTCGACCTTCGTCCCTTCATAGTTCATCAGTGCTCCATAACCCGGATCGGTGAACCAGATGTCTCCGTTGGGATGGACGACTGCATCATTGGGTGCATTCAGCGAGACGCCGCCGAACTTGTCGGCGAGGATCGTCACCTTGCCGTCGTATTCATAACGGACGACGCGACGCGTGTTGTGTTGGCACGAGATCTGGCGTCCCTGGTAATCGAAGGTATTCCCGTTGCTGTTCTCAGCGGGATTACGGAATGTGCTGACGTGTCCGTCTTCTTCGAGCCAGCGCAACTGGACGTTGTTCGGGATATCGCTCCAGACCAGATAGCGGCCGACTCCGTTCCACGCGGGGCCTTCGGCCCAGAGCATCTGGTCGCTGTGATAGAGACGTTGGATCGGACTGTTGCCCATCTTGTATTTCGCGAACCGCTTGTCGAGCACGACGACGTCGGGTTCAGGATAGCGCACGGGGGCGGCAAACGGGCCGTAATCACGAGCCAACGCGCGCGATGCCAGCAGCCCGACGCCCCCGGCAGCGGCGAGAAATGTACGGCGGGTCAAAGCAGAGTCGGTCAAAGTGTCGCGTTGAGCAGAAACGGGCTGATCAGTCATGAAGGCTCCTCGGAAACGGGATGTGCATCAGGAAGCAACGCGCGGCCGTGGAAAAGTTTCCGCGCAGACTGCACGCACCTTAACACACGCCCTTGCGGTAGGAAAGGGGCACGCGGGGTTGGACCGTGTCCCTTCGGTCCTATCAGTCCCATGTGTCCCATCAGAATTCTGATAGGACCAATGGGAGGCAATGTTATGCCGTCGCCAACCGACGTTCTTCGGCCGGCGGTTTCGGCAGCGGGCCGAGGACTGCAATTAAGGCCTCGACGAGAATCAGCACTCCGAGAATCGCCAGCACGCTGGCGATCACCGGGACCGGTACCACGGTCTGAGACGCGGCAGCCTTAGCGGCCGCTGCGGGGGTAAGAGCGGGGGGCCAGATCATGCGGATCAGAGCCCACATACTCATCGTATACATCAATACGCACGGCACACCGACGACCGGAATGACCCACGCGGCGCGATAGGTTCGCCACAACCAAACTGAGACCCCCAGCAACGTCAGGGCGGCCAGGAGTTGGTTGCTGGCTCCAAACAAGTTCCAGTAAATCAGCCAGATGGCGACCGGTTTGCCGTTGGGGGCGATGGGTTGGCCCAACAGGAAAATCAGCGGTACACCGGCGGTCAGAATTGTTCCGAGCCATTTTCCGGCTGAGCCCGACAACCCGGTCAATTCCTGAATGATGTACCGGCCGAGTCGCGTGCAAACGTCGAGCGTGTCGTAGACGAATGTCGTGAAGGCCATCAGGCCAAACGAGACCGCAAATGTTTGCGGGATCCCAATCAGGCCCATGAAATTGCCGATTCCGATGGCGTACAGAAAGTTCGGTTTGGGAGTGCCGCCGTTGATGAGCGGATCGGTCGGTTTCAGCATCATGACACAGCAGAGCGAGATAATGGCGACCATGGCCTCCATCAGCATGGCGCCGTAACCCACCAACCGGGCGTCGGTTTCCTTCCGCAATTGTTTGGACGTCGTGCCGGATGCAATGATCGAATGAAAGCCCGAGCAGGCACCGCAGGCAATGGTGATAAACAGCAGCGGGATCAATGGTCGCGGCATGCCTTCGGCGTCTGGAACATCCCATCCGCGGAATGCATCATATTCGATGGTCTTGCCACCAAAGAGAATCCCCAAGCCTCCGGCCAGCAGGACCGCGTACAGGAAATAACCGCCCAGGTGGCCTCGCGGCTGCAACAACAGCCACATCGGGATGACCGAGGCAATCAGGCAGTATGCCAGCAGTGCGACATTCCAAAAGCGTTGGGCACTCGCCGGGCTGAGGTTGAAGATTTGGCCCACATCGAACGGAATGAACTGACCGCCCCAGATCGCCAAAGCGACCAGCGGCAGAAAGACCGCTGTTGCGACGTTGACGGTCATCAATTTGTACCGCAAGACTAGTCCCATAATGATCGGAATGATCAAGTACAGCAGCGAAGACGAAGCGATGCCGCCGCCCAGGACTGTCTCACCATTTTCCAGGGGCTGGTTTCCGAGGAACGACGACGCGGTGACATCGGTGAAGGCCACAATAATGTAAATCAGGGCCATCCAGACGAAACTCAAGAACAAGATGTAGGAACGCTGCGACACGTGATCACGGACGACTTCCGCAATCGAACGGGCTTTGTGGCGGATCGAGGAGACGAGTGCCGTGAAGTCATGGACGCCGCCGATGAAGATCGATCCGACCAGAATCCAGATCAATGCCGGCACCCAGCCAAACGTGACGCCCGCCAGGATTGGTCCCACGATGGGGCCCGCTGCGGCGATCGCGGAAAAGTGTTGGCTAAGCAGGAACTTTGACTCAATGGGAACATAGTCCACATCATCCCGCATGGTGGTCGCGGGGGTGTCCACATTGGGATCAAGATGCAGTAAGCGGACCAGCAACGGACCGTAGGTGTAGTAGGCCGTGATGAGGCAAATTGCCGAAAACAAAACAACAACGAGCATGCTCATGGTGCGGGCTTCCAACTCATTCGGACCGTGCGGCGGGCAGTGTGGACTGATC
>JAQGHS010000570.1 GCA_028291605.1 Planctomycetaceae bacterium
AAGACGATCTCAAAACAGACTGGGATTTCTCAGGTTTCGTCGTACTGGGCCGGTTTGTTCTCGACCTGGCCCGCGATGTCGCCAATGCCGACCAATTACCGACATGGAATCCCGGTGACGAGTTTCAGCGTAAGCCAGCGAAAGAGTAGAGGGGTGAGAATTGAAAGTAGAAAAGAGGTGAGAGGACCTGTAGCATGGCCGCCCCGGTCGTCGACTTTCTTAATTAACCTGGAAGTACCAAGTCCGCACGTTCACGGCATCCGTCATTGAGGATCGCAATGGAATTCAGTCGATCATTGGTCAACGCTCGATGGCGAGCGTCAGCCTCATTCTGCGAGATGCCGCACGCGACGTGGCGCAACGTGAGCCGTTCGACCGCGACGTCGAGGTCACAGTCGAGAAAGACTCGCAGATCAAATAGGGACTCGAGTCCCCAATCGTGCATTAAGACGTAAATGCCCTCGACGATAATGAGAGGTACAGATGGAGTCACTTGAATCATGTCGGGTCGGGGGTCTTTCTCGGCATGATCGAAAGTGGGGAATGATCCCGACCGTGTTTGGGCCAGGCGCGCCATGTCTGTTCGGCAGGCCGCAGCGTCAAAGGTGTAGGGAGCGCCCCGACGTCGCAGTCCTTCCGCATCCAACACCGATCGTGGCAGATGGTATCCGTCCATGGGAATCACGACAGCGTCCGGCATCCGGTCCTTTAGAACTTCGCACAGAGTCGTCTTGCCCGATCCTGGGATGCCGGCAATCCCGATCAAATACGTCTCGGGACGTTTCCGCAACGCCTCCAGGATCACCTCTGCTCGATGGATGGCCGCGGCAACTGGTCCTGACGGACTGTTGGAGTCAGCTAACGCCATGAGATCCACTCCTCAACCATTGCCCGTGCCGAAGCTTGTCGAGCAGCACGGCACCCAGAATCACACAACCCAGGACGACCTTTTGCGTATAGCTTTCGACATTAGTCAGATTCATACCGTTCTGAATCACGGCGATCGTGAAGGCTCCGATCAGCGTGCCGAACATCTTCCCTTCACCACCGCTGAGACTGGTACCGCCGACCACCACGGCCGCAATGACATACAGTTCGTACATATTCCCGTAGGTGGCCGAACCACTCTTGAGCTGCGAGGCCATGATCACCCCGCCGAGTCCCGCGAGGAGGGCACTGGCGATGTACGCAAACATGAGCACCCGCCGTACTGGAACGCCAGACAGACGCGCAGCCTCACGGTTGCCACCGACGGCATACAGATACCGTCCGAGTCGCATTCGGGACATCACAACATGGGCGACTCCGTACAAGATCAGCATCATCAGCACGGCATTAGGGACATTAAAAACCCCTTCGCCGCGGCCGAGCCAGATGAACGAATCGGGGAGCTGATAGATCGATTGACCGGCAGCCAACATGTAGGCCAGCCCACTACACACCAGCATCATGGCGAGCGTCACAATGAACGGCGGGATGCCGAATACGGTGATCATGCCACCGGCGAAGCCTCCGATCAGCCCGCAAATCACGATCGCCGCGATGCAGGCCAATGTCATACCAAGCACAGTGGCCTGTTCGGCCCCGGCATAGTCGCGAATGAAACGCGCGGCCAGGACCGCCGAGAACGCAATCAGGCTGCCGACCGAAAGGTCAATCCCGCCCGTGATGATGACCATCGTCATACCAATGGCGATGATCGCGATCACGGCAATCTGATTGGCGATGTTGACCAGATTCTCCGACTTCAAGAAGTTCGGCCACTTCTCGGTTCGTGGCTGGATCAACTGGGGGTTGCCGAGGGTCGGAAATTCGGCTTTCAAATCGTCGAACACTCGCCACGCGGCAGTCGTTCGCGTGCAGGCAATGGCAGTCAGCGGCTCGCCCGTTACCGCAAGTTGTTTCAAGGCCGCGCGAGCGTCCTTCGGTTCCCCCTTCACGACGGTCGGCGCCTGGGTACCGCTGGCCTTGAGGATTGCTTGGAGCTTGTCCGCAAACAGAGTTTCATCTGAACGATCGCCAGCAACAATGAGTACTGTGAACTTGGGACCGAACTGGGCCACCAGAGTTGATGCCACTTGACGGGCCGCTGCTTCACCCGTTGGGGATTGCTCTGTATACGTGGCCACACTAAAGAAGGCGCACAGAATCGCCAGCACGAAGATCATGCCGTAGTCGGTCAATAATCGGGAGAGAGCGCGATTCATGAGCATCCAGAATTCAGGCAATGGCGAGCTTCATAATCTGTTCTTGCGTGGCCGCTCGAGCATCGGCAATCTCGCCCGTCACGCGGCCTTCATGCAGGACGAGGATCCGGTCGGCCATCCCCAGAACCTCAGGCAATTCCGAGCTGATCATGATAATCGACTTGCCTTGTGCCGCCAGCTCGTTGATCAACAGGTAGATCTCGTACTTGGCTCCGACATCGATCCCCCGCGTCGGCTCATCGAAGATCAGGACGTCACAATTGCGGGCCAGCCATTTCGCCAGCACGACCTTCTGCTGATTGCCCCCCGACAACGTGCCCGCCCGCTGCTCGCCACTGAAGACCTTGATCCGCAGCGAACTGATATAGCGGGCAAATTCGTCGCGTTCGCGACGCAGGCGCACAAAACCACCGCGACACAGCCAATCCAGATTCGGCAGCCCGAAGTTCTCGCGAACCGAGTGCCCCAGCATCAGCCCCTGCAGTTTGCGATCCTCGGTGAGCAGTCCGATTCCAGCCGCAATCGCGTCGCGCGGCGACCGAATGGCCAACGATCGACCATCAAGACGAATGTGGCCGGCCTCGCGCGGATCGGCTCCGAAGATCAGCCGCACCGTTTCCGTTCGACCGGCTCCGACCAATCCGGTCAGCGCCAGAATCTCACCCCGTCGGACAGAGAACGACACATCACGCACTGCCCGTCCACGGCGCAGACCGCTCACTTCCAGCCGCACCGGTCCGATCGAGGTCGAACGCTTGGGGAACTCGTCGCTCAATTCGCGGCCGACCATCAATTCGATCAGCTCTTGTCGAGTGACCTGTCCCATGGGCCGCTCGCCAACGTTCTGGCCGTCTCTCAGCACGGTCACTCGATTGGCGATGGCGAAGATTTCGTCCAACCGATGGCTGATGTAAACGATGCCGATGCCTTGCCGCTTCAGTTCTTCGATGATCGCGAACAACCGGCCGACTTCATGGTCAGTCAGCGCGGCGCTCGGTTCATCCATGACGATGATCCGGGCCTGAAACGCGAGTGCTTTGGCGATCTCGACGAGCTGTTGCTGAGCCGTCGTCAGGCGATGGCAGGGGGCGTCGAGATCAACCTCGACCCCCAACCGCTTAAACAGTTCGGCCGCCTGCCGCCGCTCCTGCGACTGCGCGATGAAACCCGCTCGTGTCGGCTCCTGTCCGAGAAAGATGTTCTCGCAAGCGGTCAGGCCCGGTACGAGGTTGAACTCTTGATAGATGACGGCCACTCCCGCCCGGCGCGAGTCCTGCGGCGAGGCGAAATGCTGGGTGGCTCCTGCTATGGCGATAGAACCTGCGTCGGCTCGAAATGCACCGCCGAGCACCTTCATCAGCGTGCTCTTCCCAGCTCCATTCTCGCCGAGCAATGCCAGGACCTCACCCGCGTGCAGCGACAGGCTTACTCCGCGCAGAGCCTGCACTCCCGGAAACGACTTGACGATTCCTCGCATTTCCAGCAGTGGCGCGGCCAGAATGGGAGACGGTGGCGCGGAAGCAATCATAGTCCCAGTGCCTGTTCCAAAGCCCGCCGCATCACCGCCGCATCCGGCTCAATACCGGTCCAATACTGCACGCCGACGATTCCCTGGTTGACGAGCATCCCTAAACCGCCGAGTGCCTGGCAGCCGCGTTCCGCCGCGTCGCGAATCAGCCTGGTACGGGGAGGATTGGCAATCACATCGGCGACTACCATGCTTTTATTTAGTGTAGTTAACTTCAGTTTGAGTCGAGCATCGGCGTCGTACAGTCCAATGGATGTCGCGTTGATCACGATGTCCGTGCCCGAGGGTATCGCATAGTCTCCTTCCCATGGTACAAACTCGGCGTTGAGATTCAGCTTGCTCTTTAACAATTCAACCAATTCGGACCCGCGTGCTGCGGCGCGATTGACGATGGTGATCTGCCGGATTCCCGCGAGTCCCAGTTCCACGGCAATCGCCCGGGCCGCGCCACCGGCACCGAACAGAACAACCGACTTACCGCGCGGATCAGCGACGGATGCGAGTGATTTGAGAAACCCTTTGCCGTCGGTATTCTCGCCGATCAACTTATCGCCGCGCCACACGACGCAGTTGACGGCTCCCATCACGGCGGCCGATTCTCCGAGTCCGTCCAGATGGGGGATCACCGTGACTTTATGCGGCAGACTGCAATTGAATCCGCGAAAGCCCAATGCACGAGCTCCCCGGACAGCGACCCCCAAGTCTTCGGGAGTCACCTCCATATTGACGTACCGCCAATGCAATCCGTGATGGGCAAAGGCGGCTTCGATCATCGCGACGGTCGGATTTCCCGCGGCTCCCTGCGACATCGATCCGACGAGTTCATGCAGAAAGTTTGGTTGAGCGCTCATGGGTTGTCTACTCTGGTATTACTTGAGTTCAGGGTCCGCTTCGGCGTCGGCTTTGCGATACAGCCGAGTGGGAATCAACGTCTGTGGAGGCAGCGTCTCGCCTTTGGAGTGTAGTACGATCGCGGCGACGATCTCGACGCCCATCCTGTCTGGGAACTGAATGGGGTCGGCATAGATCTTGACTTCTTTGATGGCTTGCTTGCCCTCCGGCTGACCGTCGAAACCCACAATCAAGACCTGATCAGCCTTGCCGGCTTTCTCCAGAGCGGCTCGCGCACCGAGCGCCGCGGGATCGTTAATCGCAAAGATGCCTCGCAGGTCTGGATGGGCCTGCAGCGAGTCTTCCGCGGCCTTGTAGCCCATGTCCTTCGCACCACTACTTTCGAGTTCCGAGACGATCTCGATCTTCGAGGCAGCCTTTTTGTTGTGCTCGTCGATGATCTCGCGGAAGCCCTTGACCCGCAGCATGCACGATTCGGCCTGCTTGAAGTGCAAGACGGCAACCTTGCCTCCCGCCTCGCCCAGAGCCTCGATCATCGCGTGCCCGGCCTCTTTGCCGCCGCCGAAATTGTCGGTCGCGACTTGTGTGGCAATCTTCACACCCGGTTCATTGCACGGAATATCGACGGTAAAAACGGGAATCCCTGCCGCGTTTGCCTCTTGAATGACCGGGATGATCGACTTGGAATCGCACGGGCTGAGGACAATCGCACTGACCTTCTTAACGATAAAGTCCTTGATCTGATTACTCTGCTTGGCAACGTCCTTATCGCCGCTGACCACAATCGTTTCGTAGCCCCGCAACTTGCCTTCGGCGGTAATGCTGTCGCCAATCACTTTAAAGAACGGGTTGTCGAGCGTCAGCAGCGAGACACCGATCGTCCGTTTGGCGGTCTCGGGAGCCTGCGGAGAATTGGCTGTTGATGGCGAGCCCGGTGGCTTAGCGGCGTTCTCGGACTTACCGCATCCGAGCGAAAACATCACCGTGCCCGCGAGTAGAAACCAGAGCGAGTGTTTCATGGTTGTTCCGTTATAAGAGGTCTTCCGTCGCTGAAGCCTGAATGGGATGCCAGCCACTGGAACTCCCCGGGCTTGAGGAATTCGTATCGCCTGGGAAGTTGTCGTCGATATGACAGGCACAAGCTTTGAAACCACACGAATGTGAGATGATCTTCGCTTGGCTAGCCTTCCGGTGCAGCAGGCATCTTCGATACACGATGATGATTACATGTAGACATTGCAACCGACACGTGCCAACTGAGTTGCCGAATTGCTGAGCCGATTTGGAAGCCCGATGAAGTAATGCCGAGGCAATCGCCGTGCACCGTCAGCACGGACGAGAGCTCGACGCACTAATCAGCACCGATGCAATACAGGAAACGCTCGCCCCGCAGGTAGAGGCAATCTTTGTCCGCGATGGGCGGGGCATAGGCCAGGGTTTCCTGGGCAGGGATGGGCCAAACCCGCTCAAGTTGCGTTTCTATGCGGTTTCGACCGAGGAGTTTGAATTCTCGACCGGTCGCCAGCACGACCGCTGTGCCCTGATTGTCCAGCACTACCAAGTGGTCTCCCAAGAGTGCAACGCTGGCCGCAACCGGGACCGCGTTGTAGTGCATCAGGCCGTCCACATTGAGGTCCTTGTAATAGACGGTTTTCCCTGTCTGGATATCGGAGACGTACAGCCAGCCGTAGATGTCCACCACGTACGCCAGCCCGTCGTGGATCAAAGGCGAACCCGCCGTACCGTGATCGAGCCAACTGCCGTCGGCTCGCAGACTGTGCGATCGGGGCAACGTGAGATCGAACTCGATGGTCGGCTCGAGCTGCCAGGCGTCTCCATTAACCTTGCTCATATCGAAGATACTCAAGTGATTGATCCCATAGCGACCGAGATACATCGTCTGGCCAATCACCACCGGAGGCCCCCAGCAGCCGCTGTCTCCCTGGGCCGCCCCACGCGGCCGGAACAGGACATGGCCATCGGACGGCCGCACCGTTTCGCCCAGTTGGGTCACGAAGACCTGCTGACCGTTGAATGTCGCGGCCAATACAGCGGCAATGTTCTTGTGAATCCGGTTCTGAGTCCACAACAGCTTGCCGGTGGCCGCATCAAGTCCATGCAGCTTGCCGAGAAACACCGCCAGCACCCCGTCCGCCAGAGCTGGCGACGAACCGTATTCGAGATGGTCCGTGGGAACTGTCGTGATCCATTGCCGGTGCCCCTCCAGGTCGTAGCAGGCAGCGACACCCAGACCGCACCAGACATAGACGTGCCGGCCGTCACTGACCGGCGTGGGCATCGAGAAACCGACAATTCCGAAGTGGGCCGCGAAATGGCCATCAGAGGCGATCTCAAAACGCGGGGCATCAATTTCGACAAGGGCCGCCTGGATCTTCTGCCGCAACTCCAGCCGCCGCGTGCGGTCGGGCTCCGCACGCAACGCCGTCACCAGTGGTTCGACCCGCGTCTCCAAGGCTGGTAATGCCTTTCGCTCCGTGGGAGACAGGGCTTCATAGTAGTTATTAGCAGCTGACCACAATAGCTTTCCCGAGTGCTTGTCCAAGCAGACCAACAGATCAGGTTCTGCCGCCAGAAAGACACGGTCGCCCACGATGATCGGCGTCGAGGTGCTGCGGCCGGGGAGTTCAGTCATCCAGCGGATGTTCTTCGTTTCATAGCCGACAGTCGGCGGATCCATCAGCCGCAGACAGAACTGCATCTCCTTGAAATCGTCCTTGGGAGACGAGCTGATCTTCAACAGCAAGCGATTCCAGCCCGGCCGTAGTTCACACTGGAATCGTCCCGACGGAGGTTCGCGATGGGCCAGTTCGTGACGGCTGAGCGGTTCATAGCCACCGAGCGCCCCCTGACGAGTCGGCTCGCGATAGACCTCTGCTCCATTCACCAATACCTTCAGGCCGAATCCATGTTCGACGACACCTCGGATGGGACCGCCGCGCGGGGAGAAGACGTGGGTGACCGCGTAGCCGATGCGGTTTGGCACGACATCATCGGGTTTGACCAACGGCACAAAGGGTAGAACGGCGGCACCAAAATCGAGCGGATCGTCCTGTTTCGCGGAGAACTTCCGCCACTCCTGCCCGGCCGCCGAATCTCCAGCCACAGGGTCAGCCTTCGCTTCGCCTCCCAGCAGGTCTTCGTCGAAGTTTTCGACAGAATGTCGAACAGTCAGCGGCCCCAACAGCAGCCATTCTGCCAGCAAGCCTTTTTTCACCAGCGGAGCCGAATCGAGCTTGGCGTCCGGACCAGGCCGGTTCGCCTGGCCACGCAGACCTTCCATGGCACCATGAGCAATCCGGTGCCATTCACGTGGAGCCGTCGATTGTGGCCAGAGTCCCGTGCCATTGCCCCGCCATCCGGTGGCTGGCTCTCCACCTGGCAACAGCAGCGGCAGTAAACCAATGCAACCCCACACCAACGCCACCCGCCAGGACTTTTTCATGAGCCGCTTCCTCGCCGAGTTGTCCATCCAAACTGAGCTGAACGAAGAGCATCTTTGCTGACACCCCCACAGATACTTGAGGGTATGGTATCATCGGTTACTTCCGTGTGCCTTGGAACGCTCAACGAAACGGTTGTGCTTCCCGCGACATCGATCTTTCTCACTCGTCCGCTGGAGGAAACGATACCGATGAATTTCACGACTCGCCGTCGATTTTTGTGTGCGTTTGGCGGATTGGCTGCCTGTGGTTCCATCGGGATTTGGAGCAGTCGGTCCTCTGGCGACATGCAGGCGCTGTCACCATCGACGTTCACGCGCAGCGGCACGGCCCTGGGCACAAAGGTGACTTTGACTGTCGTGCATGATCACGCCGAAACAGCACGGCGGGCACTCGCCGCCGGCTTTGAGGCACTGGAACATGTCGAAGATCTGATGAGCATCTATCGGCCGCGAAGTCAGTTGTCGCGACTGAATCGAGATCGCATTCTTCGCGATCCGCATCCCGATCTGGTCACCGTGCTCACGGCTGCGGAGGATCTTTCCAGGCGGACGGACGGAGCATTCGACATCACCGTGCAGCCGTTGTGGTCACTTTCTGCGAATGCAGCAAAAGCGGGGCGTATTCCGACTGACCAGGAAGTCGCTGCTGCCCGCGAGCGTGTGGACTGGAAGGCGGTCGAGGTCACCGCGCGATCGGTCCGGCTGCATGGACCGGGGACTCAGATCACACTGAACGGCATTGCGCAGGGATATGCCGTGGATTGGGTTTCAGAGACCTTGCGGCGGCACGGTATTCAGCACGCGCTCATCGATACCGGCGAAATCGCAGGTGTCGGCCACAAGTCATCCAGAGAACCCTGGCGAGTCGGAATTCAGGATCCGCGGATTGCCGATGCCTATGCGGCCGTGGCCAATTTGAACGACCGATGTCTGGCAACCTCAGGAGACTACTCGACCACCTTCAATCCCGGGCTGACCGAGCACCACATTTTCGATCCCCGCACCGGCCGGTCACCCTCGGAAATCGCCAGCGTGTCGGTTGTCGCCGCGAACGGCATGTGGGCCGACGGGTTGTCGACGGCGGTCTTCATTCTGGGTATCGAAGCCGGATCGCAATTACTGGCCACCATCCCGAACGCCGCCGCCTTCTTCATCACGAAAACCGGTCAGACGATTGCCACACCCGGATTTCCTGACACGGCCTGAGTGAATGTCTGCAGCCGCATCCGTCATCTGCTCGCGACGACCAATCTGCCTCGATTGAGGTGGGAAAAGCGACTGTAAACACTTCTTGATCACGCATTCCAATCTGCCGTTACGCTGACGTATTATCAGGTCACAAGATCATGTCCCGATTCCGATTTCATACCATCTCGCTCTGCACCGGCGGGGCCTGCTGCCTGGCTTTCATGAGCATCTCCCTGTGTGCTAATGAAACGCGTCCCGCCCCATCCATGTCTGTTCGCATGGTCGCGCAAAAGACCGCGAAAAAAACGACTGGGAAAACCTCGCCCAAACCTCAATCGCCGGTGACAGCAAATGGGAAAGTCCGCACCAAGGCGGAAATCGAAGCCCTGATTACGAAGGAGGGCAAGACGCCGCCCGACTGGTTTGATGCCACGCCGCTCGACTATCCCAAGTCGCTGAACCTGGACTGGCCCAAGGTTACCGGCGGCTGGAACAAT
>JAQGHS010000615.1 GCA_028291605.1 Planctomycetaceae bacterium
TGACGGGGCCGACGAAAATTCCAGGGCGGGATTACTGTTGACCGTGACGAACCGGCCGCCGGGTTTCAGACACCGTGCAATCCCGTGCGCCATCGCGGCCAGTTCCTGTCGATCCTGGGCATAATTCAACAGATATGCAGCCACCACGAGATCATATTGGGCCGGCAATTCCAGGTGCTTGGCATCTCCCACCAGATAGTCGATTCCCTGTTGATGCAGAGACTCCTGCCGCCGAGCCAAATCGATCATTCCCTGCGAAAGGTCCACCCCTGTGACCTTAGCAGCCCCCTGTTGTCGCAGCAGCCGCGTATAGAAGCCCTCGCCACACGCGACGTCGAGTACGGACATTCCGGCCGGATTACCGACCAACTGCAACAGGCTGTACGCCTCAATGTGCGTCCGCCACGGTTGTTGTTTGGAGAGCTTGTACTGTTCTGCGATGGGGTCGTAATTGGTTGTCATGAGGGGGACTCTCAATGGATTCGCGGAAGCAAATGGTCCAGGTGAGCCGGGTGCCGTGAGGCCCCGGACCGGGAGTTGACTCACGAAAACGAATTGTCCGCGGCCTCACGGCACCCGGCTCACCTGGTTAATCTGATTTGGCTTAAAACTAATGCTCGGGGTTGATCCAACGTCATTCCACCGATTACTCTGCACGAATCATGAAACATAGCTCATTTCAGACTCCGATGGCCGTGATTCTCTTTCTGGCCTGTCCTGATGGCCTGTCGGCGAAGGACATCGATTTCGCGCATGACATCGTCCCCATTCTGAAACAGCACTGCGGCAAGTGCCACACAGGCGATCAGAAGAAGGGGGGATTTTCTCTCAACACCCGCGAATCGGTGCTGGCTGGCGGTGAATCAGGCAAAGCCGTGATTGAGGGGATGGCCAGCAAAAGTGAACTCATCGAACGGATCCTGTCGTCGGATGATGCCCTCAAAATGCCACCGGAGGGGCCTCGAGTTCCGGCCGAACACATTGCTCTGTTGACTCAATGGATTGACGCCAAAATCCCCTGGGCTGATGGGTTCACATTCGGCAAGCGGAATTACGAGCCCCTGCTGAAGCCGCGCCGGCCCGAATTACCGCCGGTGGTGGAGGGCCGAACTCACCCCATCGACCGGATTATCGACGCTCATCTTGCCAAGCTGAAACTGCCGCGTCCTAACGATATCGATGACGCTACATTTGCTCGACGAGCGTACCTCGACATCATCGGGTTGTTGCCTACGCCAGTGGAACTGCAGGCATTTACCGCCGATTCCCGGCCGGCGAAGCGTGTGGCGTTGGTCAAAAAACTCCTGGCGGACGATGTCGATTATGCCGAGCATTGGCTGACGTTCTGGAACGACTTGCTGCGGAATGACTACTCGGGAACCGGGTTTATTACCGGTGGTCGGACGCAGATTTCGAAGTGGCTGTATCGGGCCCTGGTCACCAATACACCGTACGATGTCATGGTGCGGGAATTGATCGCCCCACCGAATGCCGACAGTGCTGGGTTCGGCAATGGAATTCGCTGGCGCGGAGAAGTCAGCGCGGGCCAGACGGTCGAAATTCAATTTGCCCAAAGCGTGGGGCAGGCGCTGCTGGGAATCAATTTGAAATGTGCCTCGTGTCATGACAGCTTCATAGATCGTTGGAAGCTGAGTGAAGCGTACGGCCTGGCCGCGATCTATTCGAACCGGCCGCTGGAGATTCATCGCTGCGACAAGCCCATCAATCAAACGGCCGCGGCAGCATGGTTGTTTCCGGAACTCGGCCAGATTGATCCGAAGGCACCTCAGCCAGAACGACTGAAGCAACTGGCGGCGTTGATGACGCATCCGGAAAATGGTCGCTTCACGCGAACCATCGTGAATCGTCTGTGGCAGAGGATGATGGGACGAGGGATTGTCCATCCCATCGACGCGATGCAGTCCGAACCCTGGAGCCATGATCTGCTGGACTATCTGGCGAGTGAATTCACAGACCACCAGTACGATCTGAAACAGATGATCGAATTCATCGCGACGTCGCGAGCCTATCAGGAACAAGTTCAGAAGATCACGAAAGATCTCGACGAACGCGAGTATGTTTATTCTGGTCCGCGAGCTCGGCGCCTGACGGCAGAACAATTCATGGATGCCATCTGGCAGCTCACCGGACAAGCCCCGAAGCGATTCGATGCTCCGTTACTGCGCGGCAAACCGGCGTCGGATGCGGATTCTCAATCGCTGGTGGGAAAGTGGATCTGGTCGCGGGCCGACACGTCACAGGCTGCCGCTGGGGAAACCATCACCCTGCGTCAATCTTGGGAATTGAAAGCTGCACCGACTCAGGCCCTGGCTGCGATCTCGTGCGATAACAGCTATGTCCTGACGATCAACGGCCAATTGGTTCAGGCGGGTGAGAAGTGGGATACTCCCGATTTCGCACTGCTGTCGAATCGTTTGCAGGCAGGCAAGAACGAGATTGTGATCGTCGCTAAGAATGGGGGCTCAGGCCCCAATCCCGCGGGGTTATTCTTCGAGGCTCGGGCGTATCAGGCGGATGGCACGTTTGAAACACTGGGATCGGATGATCGCTGGCAGTGGACCGCTCAGCAGCCCGATCGCAACGGCCGCTTCCAGACCGCGCCGACCGACTGGCAGCCGGCCGCATTGGTTGCGAACCCCGATGTCTGGTCGAAGCAAGTTGGTCCCGAATTGTCCACGATCGTGTCGCAGGGAGCGAGTTCCGCGGGGTTGATGGTGCGGGCATCGCTGGTCAAAAGTGATTTCCTGATGCGATCTCTGGGGCGACCCAATCGCGATCAAATTGTCACGGTACGTCCCGCAGATCTGACGACGCTGGAGGCCATTGACCTGTCCAACGGTCAGATTCTAGCCGATACTTTGGATCGCGGATCCCAAAAGTTGATTGCCGAAAAGTGGTCATCCACCACAGAATTCGTCCAGTGGCTCTATCGCTTCGCACTCAGCCGAGATCCCTCTGCAGAAGAACTCGCCGTACTAACGGAAGCATTAGGCGATAAACTAACGGAACAAGGGATTCAGGACGCTTTGTGGAGTGTGGTGATGCTCCCCGAGTTCCAGATGGTAAGATGAAATCCGATTAGGGCACGACCAAATCAGCCGGCACGCGCTAGCGTCCGGGTCTCGTCGCTCGAGTCGATTGTCGCTCGGAACCGTGGGCTAGCGCCCAGCGGCTGATGGGCGAATAGCCAAATTGAGCAGGAAGACATCCGAATCATGAGCACAAGCTTTTCGCTAGAACACGAAACACGCCGCGAATTCCTGCAAAAGATGGCCGCAGCCAGTGCCGCAGCCCTGATGATGCGGGAACCGCGACTGCTGTCGGCCGCTACCTCGGGCGAGAAAATCGTACATCCGATGGCGAAGGCCGATTCGTGCATTCTGCTATGGATGGGGGGCGGAATGGCGGCCCCCGATACCTTCGACCCCAAGCGGTACGTCCCCTTCAAAGCGGGCGTCCCGGTGAAGGACGTCGAAAGCACCTTTCCCGCGATCGATACGGTCGTCGATAACATCAAGATCACGCAAGGTCTCGAGAACATCGCCCAAGTGATGGATCGTGCGAGCTTGATCCGCTCACACGTTCTGCCTGACCTGGGAAGCATTCTGCATTCGCGGCATCAGTATCACTGGCATACGGGTTATGTGCCGCCTCAGACTGTTGCCTGTCCCCACATTGGCGCATGGCTGGCCCGCATTCTCGGTCCGAAGAACCCGGTGATTCCGCCGTTCATCAACATCGGCCAGCGGCTGGAGGGAGTCGGTGAGCAAGAGGAACTGAAAGCCTTCACCACAGCAGGATTTCTGGGCAGTGAATTCGGTCCGATGAATTTGCCGTTTCCGGAAGAGGCCGCACAATCTGTACGCCCGCCGAAGGGAATGGAACTGGGCCGCTTCGAAAGCCGTAACAAGCTGTTTCGCAAGCTGCTCGACAAATCGCCCCGCCCCGAATTCTTAAGTGACTATCAGCAGGAGTCGATGCTGCATGCCATGGACAATGCCTATCGTCTGCTGGGGGCGAAAGAGCGTGCCGCATTCGATATTTCGCTCGAGCCCAAAGAGAACTATGACAAGTACGACACCG
>JAQGHS010000667.1 GCA_028291605.1 Planctomycetaceae bacterium
CGGCCAATTTTGAAATTTGAACGCCCGACCCCAGACTGCACGTTTGGCGTGCCGAACCACCGCTCAACTCTTTGGTGAGGCCGGCATCCGCGACCGCTTCACCAAGCCGACTAGTGCCCACGCGGCACCCAGTACGACCAGTGTTCCAATAATTCCGGCCCCTGCGGTACTTAAGCCCGGATAATCTTTCAGCGCCGGGATCTGGTAATCATCCAGAATCAACACCCTGGTGACAGTGCCCAGATCAGAAAATCCAGTCTGTTCCGCGGCCGCTTCCAAGCCATCCGCGTGCTCCGAAGCAAACGGAGCCAGAAACGACGCGACCCCCAACGCGGCAATGATCCCCGCGAACACGAACCGCCCAACGCCCGACAATACCGTCGGTGCGGCCGTTCGTGGTGCCAGCAAATCCGGCCGCTGCACGAGCACAAACCCCAGCACCATCGCCGTGATCAAGCCCTCACCGATACCAATCAAGCAGTGCAGGAACACCATCACACCAAAGATGCGCGAAAAATCGTAGCCTTGCCCGCGGTGTGACAGCCAGAACTCCAGACAGAATACCGTCGCGGCAGCCATCACACTGAGCCAAGACGCCAGGAAGGCCGCAATCAGCGTCCCGCGTCGCTCAGTCCCCAGGAGATTCCTGAGGGCCGTGTAAATCGCGTACCCTCCCCAGGTGCCGACAATTCCCATGTTGACGATATTGGCCCCGAGCACCGTCCAGCCGCCGTCATAGAACAGGGCCAACTGAATAATGAGCACCAGCGAAATGGCGACGCACCCCGCCCACGGACCCAGCAACGCCGCTGCGAGCACGCCTCCCAACAGGTGGCCCGAAACCGGCAACGGCGGCAGCGCGAAATTCACCATCTGACCGGCGAAAATTAGTGACGCCGTCATCCCGGTCAACGGCACGGTCCGATCAGCCAGCGAGTTTCTCAACTGCCGGACACTCCAGGCCAACGCGCCCACAGCGAGCATTCCGGTTCCCAGGCAAACATCAGGGGTGAGGAAGCCGTCGCGAATATGCATACTGAAAAACCTCTGGGGGCGAGTCAAAGAGTGTCATTGGGCCAAGCGGCTACGACTTCTTCTTACGCGGCTTCTTAATCGGAGTCTCCCAGATCTCAAACTGCCGGTCGAGTTCTTCCAATGGAATCGGTACCAACGGGACCGTCAACCGGAAGTCGTTGTTATCTTCTGGCGGATCGCCGTGATGATCGAACGCGGCAATCTCATCTTCGAGATCACGCAGCCACGGAGGAATCTCCAACCCGGATCCGGTCGATGTATCGAGATAGTTCTGCACGAGTTTCAAGAGCTTGTTAAAACTCGCCGAGGGCTGCCGGCGTTCGCGGGCATCCTTCATCGCTTCCGGAACCAACGCGAGCAACTCGTCCAAGGCGAGCGGCTTGACGAATTTTTCATTCAGTAAATCGGTGATGCCCGGCAGTCGCATCCCGTACTGCTTTTCGAGTTTCTTTAGGTCGTGCAGCAGTTCCTTGGCGATCTCCGTCGTCCGCATTTCGAACAGCCCACGCCACATCGACGCTTCGCTGGCTCGGCCTTCGCGGATCAACACTTCATGAGCGGCCACCAACGGGCTGCAATCCCACGCGTGTCGTTCGTATTGAGCTTCCAGCCGCAGAAAGTCCAGTAGGCTGAAGAATTGTTCGCCGTAGTCCGACTGCGTGGTCGTCGTGTTGTATTCGAGGAATCGATCGTATTTCTCGACCGTGGCGCGGAAGATCAACTCCAGGAAGAAGACCGCTTCATCAATCGCGATCTTGCCGGCATCCAAGTCCGCCAGCAGCTTGTTCGGCTTCAGCGGATCGTCGTTTTGGGCTAAGTATTCGAGGAACTCGCTGACACCGTTGTGCAGGATGGCTCGCAAGTTTCCGAACGTCAGCATCTGGGCGTGGAAGAATTCTGAACCGTACTTCTTGATGAACTCTTTGATCTCTTTCCAGTTGGAAGGATCTTCAAACGCTTCCAATGTCGACAATCGCATGGTGTCGCTGTGTTCGATCCACAACGCGTGATAGTACTCGGTCAGCCCGCTCACAACGCTAACCAATTGATTGTCGGCGAGTTGCTCGGCCGGCCAGTGTCTCGCGTGCTGCATCAGGCCTTCCAGGGCCGCATTGAAGGCTGCGTGGAACAGACGATCGAATTCGGTGATGACGGTTCCGGCAGGCGGTGAATATCGCTCCATCTTCTGGGCCGTCTTCAGCAGCTGCCAGCTTTCGCGGAACAATCCCAGTCGCGGCAGATGATCGAGCAAAGATCGAATGACCGTCTGCAGCGTGCGAGTTCGCAGGATGCGTTCGGGGTCGCCCCCTTGATCCAGCGGCACATACAGCAGCGGGATGTGCGAGAGCTTCTGGACGAGTTGCGGCAGTTGCTCACGGACGGCAGCCGGTTCGCCGCGGAGAATCGATCGATAAATCGTGATCGTCAGCGGTTCCCATTCGGCCAGACCCTCAGTAGGCGTCTGTTCGGGCAGGCAACTGGCGAGGTGCCAGGTCGCTTCATGGCAACCGACATGCGTGAAGATGATGCCGCTCATCAGATTGAACTTGAGCTGCAACTGGCGGTCATATTCGACCAGCGAATCGTGGTCGCCGCTGGGCTTGACCAAGTCGAGCTTCCAGACTTCCTGCATCAATTGCTGCAACTCAAGCTGCACTTCTTGCGAGCGTGTGTACCAACTGCGGAGTGAATCGACCATCTCCGGAGCCAGCACGGCCGCCGAGTCCTTTTGCCCGGTCTTCGACGCCTGGATCTTCACGGTCGCATAGGTTGCAGACGCAATCTGCCACAGTCGTGACAGCGACACTTGGAACTTCAACCGGCCGTCCAACCGCTGCGCTAGCGTGTCGAGATCGGTATCGAAGGAGGACCGCCCCGTGTCCATCGTGCTGCCTTCGTGGCCATCCTTCGCGCTGTCGCGGAAGACCACGTTTTCATAGGCGGCATCGAACAGTTCATCGTCGTCATCTTCATCGTCGTCCCGAGGCCGTTCGTCCTCGTCGGGACGCTGCATGCGCGGCAGGACGATATCCAGCGTCGGCACCGACCAGTAATCGCCGGCATTGGCCTCCATGTAGTCGAACAGCCGGACAATGATCGGCCACGCCTTCTGGAATCGCTGCAGGTTTTCGGCAGCTTGATCAGGCGGCGCACCGAGAGTGACGTCCTTGGGATTGATTCGCAAGACCAGCCGCAGCCAGCGGAAGATCAGGTTGTGGAACGAGTACGATCCCGACTCCAACCCCACCAGATCGGCCTGGCTGAGCCACTGAATCAGCAACGCCATCGCCGCGACCGTGTCCTGCTTGCTCAGCAGAACGTCGAGCACCAGGGCGTAGGCCTTTGCCGTCTCAAACTTGTGAACGTGTTGCCGCCAGAAGGAAATGTCCCCGGCGGCTTCACCGGCCGCGTGCCATTCGGCGAGCGCATCCGCGACTTGATTTGCAGATTCAAAGCTTTCCAGCGCTTTGACCTCAGGCAGTCCGGAAACAGTCGAACTGGCGAACTGATCCCACCACTCGGCAAACTTGCGACAGTTGTAGGACAGCTTTTCGCGCAAGATCCGCTGCCCATCGGCGGCGGCTTCGCTGACGACTCGGGCATCCAGTACCAGAATCTGGTCGATCAAGTACAGCATTTTCTCAATGCGCGGATCGACGACCGTATCTTCGCGCGCATGGAAGAGGGGGAAATTCCCTTGAAAACCGAGGATATTCCACGGGTCGGCCAACGCTCCGCAATCGATGCCGCGATGCAGCCAATCCTCGATTTGCGGCAAGAGGGCCGCCGCTCCGACGATGTCCCCACGATCGAGTAACAGATGGGCTGACGTCAACCGCCATTCCAGTTCGCATTCAAACCGGGCGGCATTGGCCGGGATCATCAACGCCTGTTCGCGGGCCGCCTCAGGGAAACCCATGCGGGCAAACAGGTATGACAGGTGTCCGTGCTGCACTTGCTTCGAGCCATTATTGGCCACGAACAGATTCAAGTGCTGGCGGACTTTGCCAAACGGCTGCTTGGCTTGATGCGATTCCTTCTTCAAGCGGTCGGCATGCTTGCCGGTCACGGTTTCCAGCAGTCGCGCATAAAACGCGTCGCGTTGTCGAGCGACCTTCGATAACAAAGTCCCCAGGCTGACGGTCGAATCATACGTGTGGGGGCCGGAACCGCTGATCGTCGAAGCCATTAACATCGTGCCGCACAACACGGCGGCCGCTTCGTAGATCACTTCGTCATGCGGCAGTTTTTCGACGATCCGCATCCAGTCGAGTAGTGCCCCCAGCACCACAGACCGCAATACAAATCGCCGGTAGCGGCCTTTGTTGTCGATCTGGTGCGGGTCCCATTCACCGAACATGTAGTTTGTGCGTTTGAAGACGGGATGTTGATGATCGTACGCCCGCGGGTCGAGCGCGATCTCATCGAGCTGCTCCATGTGAAAATGGGCGTCTTCGAGAACGGCTGAGGGAGTGTCCTTCAGATGCTGGATGACGCGTTCGAGGATTTCCTGATACTGTCCGACCGCCACGCCGACTCCCGCCAGATAGATCGGAATCGGCCGGAAGCGCTCGTGCGCGTAGGGTTGCATCGCCTGCCCGTTTTCGAGCATGGCGACGGGACGATGTCCGATAAAGTCATTCAACTGCGTCAACGCACCTTGGACAATCCGTTCGGTTTCATCCCAGGGGCCCCCTTGGGCCAGCGTGGCTTCACACAACCGCGCCAGGAAAAAGGGGACTTCGTATTCGCTGTCAGCCAGTTGGAACAACAGATCTGCATGGAATTTGCGATAGGCGGGAGCGACTTCGTCGAAGACCAGACGCAAGACCTGGGTCGCCTGATCGATGTTGCTGAAAACCGCACTCGTGCCGACATAACGCCGCAAAGCGTCCCGCAGGATGGCCGCCAGTTCTTTCCAGTGCCCGACACCGATTCGCGCGTGTAACTGATTGAGATACCCCTGAAACTTGGGATCAGGCTTGCCGCTGGCGAAATTCAGATACCCCAGGACGCCTTGGAGCGCAAGATCATCATCAGGGGTCGGCACCGGAGCCAACGAGTTCGAACCAGAGACACTCATCGAAACAGAACCATTCTTTACAGACAGCATTTCGCGAAATCGTCCACGACCGGAGGACCGGGCTCGGGGACACTGCATTCTACCGAGACTGACAACGGGAAGCGACTGCCAGAACGGCCCGGGGTCGGGTCTACGATTTTTCGAAAATGGCCGCCTTCAGCTGAGATTGCAAATCCACCGCAAATCGGCCAATTTCCAAAAATCGCGGCCCCGACGCCTGAGCCACCCCAACGGCTGAATGTGCGCTATAATTCTCTAGAGGCACTCCCTTGATGCGAATTTCCCGGTCACGGAGTGGCCGAGAATACAAGCTCGAAGCGCAAGCGAGTGCATTCTGACTTTTCATTTGAGGGAAATGCACTCGCTTGCGCTTCGAGCTTGTATGCGTCAGAAACGGCGTAGCATGAAATGTCGACTCGATTGCTGCTCGGGAACCGTAGGCTAGCGCCCAGCGGCTGATCCCAGAGCATTGCAAAGCCTCGTACGCCCCGGCAAAATAGATTCATGGACTTCAACAAGCGGCTGCAGCAGGCCATCGAACGTGGCCAAAAAGTAAGCGATGTAAACGATCAGGCACGCGTCTCGCGTGCGCTGAATGAGGATGAGCTGCGCAAGTTATATGGCGATTTGCGGATCCAGCTGTCCGAACACATCGAACAATGCCTGCGCCAGTTGGCCGACCATTTCCCCGGTTTTGAATGCCGTTCGGTCGTCGGCGAAGAGGGCTGGGGTGCGGAAATGTACCGCGACGATCTGGGGCTCGGGGGGGCGAAATCCCAACCGAAGACCTACTACAGCCGCTTCTACAGCAAGCTGCTATTGGTGATCAAACCCTTCTCCAGTGCCCACATTGTGGAATTGGCCGGCAAGGGTTCGATCCGCAACAAAGAGGTCTTCAGCCGCAACCAGTACCAGAAGCTACCCGACGTCGACGTCCCGGTCATGATCCAGACGATCGACCAATGGGTGCTGGAATATGCGGAAAAGTACGCGGCGCAGGCGTAATTGCTGGTGGGACTTCTTCGTAGGATAGGCATCCTGCCTGTCATTTGTTACCTCAAGTGACAAACCCGAAGTCTATTCATCCTGCAATCGCCAATTTGATCATCGTGGACTCTCGGTTCACGGCTTTGTCGCTGCGCGATAGACAGGCAGGATGCCTATCCTACGACGAAAAATCACCGCTGATAGATCGGCAGATACTGATATTCCACCGACAGGGCCAAAACCGCCATGCTGGTGCAATAGATCATCCCGGCCCGATTTTCTTCGTTCTGCTGAGGTTCCCACCGGCCGTCAGGCAGTTGGAGGCTTAAGATCAGCGGTTCCAGATGATCGCGGACGACTTCCCAATGCTGTCCCCCGATCTGAAACATCCCGACCGTGCAATAATAGACGCCGTAGTAAAAGAACGCATCGCGGCTCATCAGCGGGCGTTTCATCAGATAGTTTGCGGCTCCCAGGGCCTCGGCCGAGTGATGTTCGCCGCAGATTTCCAGACACAAGATCCCTGTGCCCGCACGCACCGGCGTGGTTCCGACTGACGGCTGATAACCAAAGCCTTCATTTCCGGGGACGGCACATTTCTTGACATAGCCCACGGCTCGATCAATGCAGTCGGCAGGGATGTCGCAGCCCACGTTCTTCGCCGCACGCAACGCCAACAGTTGCCAACCGGTCGCGCTGAGATCGCTCTCTGTACTATTGGGTAGATAACGCCACCCACCAGCGTTGCGCGCATCCTTGCGGACATCCTGAGCAATCAAAATGAGCTCGATCGCTCGTTCGAGAGCCTTACGGACCGGTGTCGCACTGTCCTGCGGAGTCATCCCCAGCACTTCGGCCAGCATCAACGAACATATGCCGTGCGTATACATCGGACCGTGAGTTCCCCGGTCCAGGAACAGTCCGTTCGGGCTTTGTTGACTGACGACCCAGCGAATTCCACGTTCGATCTGGATGGCATACGGTCCCTCACCTGGAACATGTCCGGCCGCCAAAAAAGCCATGATGGCCAGCGACGTACAAGCCGGAGAAGGCCCAATCTCGTCGCTGCTCCAGGCACCACTGGGCAACTGTTGCTGAGCCAGGAAATCGAGGGCTTTCACAATCGCCTGGTCGATCTGCTGCCGCCGTCCCGCCGCCGGCTGAGCCAACTGTAAACCACCGGCCGGAGGCTGAAAGGCGAACACCTGCCCCGCCAGCCACAACCCGGCACACAGCGTCCCCAGCACGAGTGACGATTGAAAGCGGGGTGACATGGGGGGTGCCTAATTTCAGATTTGAGATTTCAGATTTGAGATTTCAAATCCCAAATCTGAAATCTCAATTTCCTACGGTGCCGTTGTCGCGGGCTGGGTCTTCGCGATTTCCTTGAAATACTGTCGGATTAATTCGCCATATTCACTGTTCGGCTTCTTCTGTGCCGCTTGCAGAATTTCCGTTTGCAGGGTCCCGGGCAGCTCACCCCATTTTCGACCGGCGAGGCGTTTCTTCAGCCGCGCGAGATTCGCCGTATCAACGTCGGCATCCCCTGCGAGACCCGGTTTTCCGTTCCCTTCCTTTTCGCTCGGAACGCCTCGGCCTCCCGCGCCGGGAGCCCCCTCCTCTGGCTCACCAGCCTGCGGTTTACCGCCGGAGCCCTTCGATTGCCACTGGGCATTCGCCTGTCTCAACGCGGTCGCGGCACGCTGTAGACGCTGGGCCGCAGATTGCATTGCGTTCTGGGACGGCTGAGATTCTGGACCATTCGAATCGGACGACGGACTGGATTGACCTTGTGCAGAACCAGGCTGACCAGAACCGCCAGCTTTCCCAGAAGCCGATGCCGGCGTTGAGCCTTGTCCCGACCCCGATTGCCCACCCGAAGATTTTCCAGGCGACCCAGGAGCACCACCAGACTTGGATTCACCAGACTTGGATTCACCAGACTTGGACTCACCGGACTTGGGCTCGCCCGGCTGAGCTTCACCTGCCTTTGACTCACCCATCGGTGAACGCGGGGTCTCGTTGCCTGGTTCAGGTTGTGAGCTCTGGGCGGTCGGTGGCTTCGCAGCGGTCTCGGTGTTCCCGCCTGGCTGTGGTTCATTTGGTCGCACTGGTGGAGCAGACGGAGGGGTCGACAAAGCCTCCTGCAATTGCTTCACCGCGTCCGCGACTTGGCCCGCCGCTTCTTTAGGGATCGCTCCCTCAGGGGCATTTTTCTCGGGTGACGCTGTTTGCTCACCATCCGCGGGCATTGGCCGTTGTCCGGTGGGATTCTCCTTCGATGATGGTTGCGTATTCGACGCTTTAGGATCAGCCTGCGGGCCTGATTCTTGAGCCAACTGCTGCAAGGCCTCAGCAGCTTTCTGACCGGCGGCTGCGGAGCGTTCCAAGTTCCCCTGCTCGAGCTCTCGTTGCGCTTCCTCCATCGCAGCCTGGGCCTGTTTGTTTTGGGCCGGGTTGCTGCCCGGGTCGGAGGGCGACTTGGCCGATTCCGGGGCGGTACGAGGTTCCGTCTTCTCTTTGGAGGCCGGATCCTTCGCTGCGGGGGCCTGCTGCATTCGCTCGTTGGCCTGCTGAATTTCCTCGTTCAATTGACGGAGGGTTTCCGTCAGCTTTTTCTGTTTCTCCTGCTGCTGAGACAAATCCTGAGCCTGCTGGGCCTGGGCCAGTTCCTGCTGCAGGTCGCGAGCCTCCTGGGCCAACTTGGCCGCTTGCTGGGCGTTGGTTTTGGGCCGCTCTGCCGCACCCTCGGCATTGGCTCCCTCAGGCTTCGATGGCGGTGCGGATTTCTGTTCCGAAGACTTTTCTCCCGCTGCTTTCGGCTCGCCTTCCGGCGCACCCGCCGGCTTCTCGGGCGGGGCGGACTTGGTCTTGGGTTTTTCTAGACTGTCCAGCTTTTCGGTCTCTTCCCCTGCCTTCGGTTTGGGTTTGTCTGAGGCGGCGACTTCGGTCTTCTCAGCCTCTTTCGTCCCCTCCGTTCCAGCCTTCTCCGACGCCGGCGGCTTCAGTTCATCAGCCAGCTTTTGCAGCGCCTCGGCAGCTGCCTGCTGCGCGTCGGCATTTTCTTTCAGCAACCGTTCCAATTCCTGTTCTTTTTCCGCAGGAGTGGCCTTCGATTCAGGATCCGGCTTGGTCGATTTGTCGGCCAGTTCCTGCTGTTTTTCGGCGGCGTCGGCGAGTGCCGATTCCGCCGCCTGCTGTTCTTTTTCAGCCTGCTCCGGGGCGAGTTTTTTCAGCTCCTCTTTCGCGTCAGCCAATTGTTCGGCTGCTGCTTCCTGTTTCTCTTTGGCTGGAGCGGCTTTATCTTGCGCCGCTGCTTGAGCTGCCTTGGCCGCAGCGGCCTGTTGATCGGCCAATTTCTGAGCTTGTTCCGCTGTCGTCTGGTTGGCCGCCTGCAGCTTCTTCTCGAGTTCGTCGAGTTGCTTCGCGAGGCGTTCCTCTTCCTTGGCTGCCTCACCGAGATTGCCCGCCCGCAGTTCCTCGATGGCTTTTTCCAGTTCAGCAGGATCGATTGGCTTCACGCCCGGCGGACGTTTCTCGGCCACCTGCTCATTCAGCTTCTCAATTTGCTTCTGCAACTCAGCCTGACGTTCGGCGAGGGCCTCATTGTCGCGAGCACTCTTTTCCGCGGCGCCGCGCAATTCTTCCGCCAGGGCCTGCTGCGGCTGGGCCAATTGTTCGGCTCGCTGAGTCAACTGGGCCAGTTGTTCGAGTTGATTCTGCCGTGCGGCCTGCTGCAGTTCGGGCTGCTTTTGCAAGAGTTCTGCGGCCTTTTGAGTCAACTCCTTTTGTTGTGCAACAAGCTGATTGGCTTCGGCTTTTTGCAACTGCTCGCGGTTCGCTCGCTCTTGTTCGGTTTCCTGCAAAGGCACCGGCTCTCGCTGTTTTTGATCCAGGGCCTTCAGCCGTTGAGCCAACTGGTCGGCATTGGCGGCCAGCCGGTTCAGTTCGAGGAGATCTTGTTCCAGCTTCGCGATCTTGTCGAACCGTTGTTCCAGCGCGTCCAGTTTTTCGTCAGCCTTGGCAAGCTGGTCCTCAGCCGACTGCAATTTGTCAGTCCGCTCTTTTCCGGCAGCCTGTTCCGCGGCACTGAGTGCGGCTTGTGCCTGTTGAAATTCGGTGGCCGCCAATTGTTGAGCTTGCTGGGCGAGATTCGCAAACAGCGGATGGTTTTCGAACGCCGCGGCCAGTTGCTCCAGCCGCGCTTGCAGTTTCGCCTGCTCATCGGCCGCCTTCTCAAGTTCACGTTGCAGTTCGCGCGCGGCCGCGGGATCGTCGTTCGCCAACTCGGCGGACTCGGTTTGGAGCTGTTTGGCTTGCTTCTGTTGGGCGGTCACGTCGTCGTGCAGTTGCTTCAAGAACTGCTGCATCTGTTGTTGATCGAGTGCCAACTGCTGCGTGCCCGGGGGCTTGGCTTTCGCATCGATGCGAATCATTCGCTGTTCCGACCAGGTCTCGTTCGGACCCGGCTCGGGGCGTTCATCCGCAGCCCGCACGCGGTAGCTGACGATCTCGCCATTCTTCAACTGCAGGTCGGTCAAGTTGAGATCAAATTGATGTTGGACTTGCGGTTTTCCCAGTTCCTTCTGGGCGCACTTCACGATCCCTTTGCGACTTGAATCAATTTCATAGTGCAATTCCAGTGCGCCGATACCGACATCATCCGTGGCGTCGACCTTGACGGGAACCACGTCACTGGCCTGAGCGACTTCGGCCTCGTGATTCCCCGAAACGGTCAACGTCGGTGCGGTATCGGGGGTCACGATCAATTGCCGCGTGCCGTCGGTGTCGTTGGTCAGCCCGTGCTCATCACGGACCGCCAAACGAAACGCCCCGCCCTGCTGCGGGATTGACTCCCAGGTTGCCGACAACCGATCGGCCGACAACTTAAAGGGAATCGCGGGCGGTCCCGTCGGTTCGGCGACCGCGTTCGCGGCCTGATCGGGAGATTGCGGCGCGGCCTCCGCAGGTTTGGAAGAGATTCCATGATCGACCTGCCATTGCCACTCGGCCGCTTGCAGCGGCTTGTTGAACGTCAACTGCCAGTGGAGGCGGCTGCGTTCCAGCACCGTGATTTCTCCCGCCGCTCCGTCCAGCATTTTTGCGGGTTGACCGGTGTAGGCCGGCGGCTGAATCTTGACCTTCAACCCGGTAATCGCGGGCGCTTCGACGACCTGAATCCGATACGTTCGCGAGCGATTCCCGGCGCCGGACAGGTCATACTGAAAACCGTGCATCACGTGCGGGATGGTGGTCGAATAGAGACCGGTAGAGGCATCGTAATCAACGCGCCGCGAGTCCGATTCGCCCTGTTCGTTCACCCAGTTCAGCTCGGCAATGGCGGGAAAGTCGCTGGCCGCTCCTTTCGGATGGGCTGCCAAGGTCACGTCACTGCCACGGACGACGACACGGTCTCCACGTTCGACTTCGAACCAGAAGCTGGTCACGCGGTCCAGGTTTTGCCAGGGGGTGAAGAAACGCGTCATCAACAGGCGGTAGTTGGAAGGCAGTAACAGCGGAAGCAGTAGCAGTCCCCACGCCAGCAATCCCCCCAGAGCCATCCGATGGGCCGGACGTGACGAAACTGAGTCACAAAAATCAAGCGGCGACACATTCTGCAGGGCCTGCTTCGCGGACAGCTCACGCATCAGCTCCGATCCGCGTTCGCTTTCGGGAATCGTCGTGTCGTAGAGCTCAATGCACGAGACCAGGCATTCCTTCAGTTCAGGGTGAGCTCGTTCGACGACGGCGGCCAGATCCAGGACGGAACGATGTCGTCGCCACGGCCGCCAGATCATCGCGTACGCACTGGCCAACGTGACCAGGCCGGCCGCGGCCAGCAATCCAACCCGTACTATGAGCGGCAAGTCGAGAGTGATATCCGCCAGCAAACCCAGCCCGAGGGCGATCGCGGCGATGGCCAAAGTCCAGCCAATTCCGCGGACGATGGCGAGTTGGCGGACGTAGGCTTCCAATTCCGCGAGCTTCGACCACAGCCCCTCGGGAAGCGAAGTCAAGCGTTTGCGAGCCATGCCAACATCTCCGTAGCCGACTCTCTGTAGGACGGGCACTCTTGCCCGTCTGCGAGTTCAAAGTACCATTAGTTGATCATGAAAGTGTTAACCACGAATCACACGAATTAAAATCCAAGAAATTGCGGGCGAAGGAACAGTGTTCCGTCTTCAAAATTCGTGTCATTCGTATTATTCGTGGTTAAAAATAGACCCTTACTCGCTCCTTAAACGACACAGGCTACGAGTTCCATGTCTAGATAGACCCGTCTGCGAGTTCGAAGTACCAAAAAAAGACGGGCAGGAGTGCCCGTCCTACTTAGTGTGTCGGGCTACAGACTATGCGGACTTCTTCTTGGGCGGCGCGTCACCCAACTTCTTACCGGCCGTCTTCATCTTCTCTTCGAGTTTCTTGCGGACCTTGGTCCAAGGTTCGTCCATGAGGGGAATGTGACAACCGCCCTTCCCCTTACATTCGTTCTCGGCCGCGTTCGCACCGCAGCCGCCTTGTCCCTTGCATTCATTTTCACCACCGCAGGCGTGCTCCTTGACTGAAGCACATTCACCGAGGCCGGCGCACTCGTTCTTGCCTTTGGCTTCCCCGCCTCCCTTGCCTTTGCATTCGTTCAAGCCACGGCACAGATGCCATTCTTGCTTTTCGACTGCTACCGCATCTGTACTGGCGACGGCAGGAGGAGTCGGCGTCGATACGGGCGCTGTGGGTGGAGCTGCCGGAGGGACCGCAGGCTTCGTTTCGCAACCGACCAGACTGCCAGCCATGACTCCGCCCATCGCAGCCATCGACAAGCGGTGGAAGTCACGGCGATTCAATTCATTGGAACTCATTCGTATTTCCTTAAGTCGCTTCTGCTGATGCGGTTATGAGTTGTGGAACGACCTGGAACGGACGCCTGAGAACGGTCTGACAAGACAAGAAACGCCAAATTCGTGCGGTTTGGACTGATCAACGTCTCTGAAATGAAACACCGCTCTCTATTAAACGTATCGGTGTGGCGACAGTCTGTCCAGAGGAGGGAGTGGGGGAATGACGAATGACGAAATCCGAATGACGAAGGAATGACCGATGTCGAATGACGTATCAAATTTAGCAAATTGGCGTAAAAGCAGCTTCCAATTGAATGACCTTCTTAAATCTTCGTGTCCTTTGTGATCTTCTGTTCAAACTCATTTTTTACAGAAGATCACAAAGGACACGAAGAAAGGCGAAGAGGGAAGCGATATGCTTACTTTCGTTATTCGGCTAAAGGGTTGCCAAATTACGAAGCCCGAGTCAGACGATTAGTCATTCGTCATTTCTTCAGCAGTTCCAAAATCGCGTCTCCCACCTCATTACACCGTGACGTCCCTCCCAAGTCAGGCGTGCGTGGTCCACCGCTTTTCAGCAAGTCGGCGACGGCCTTGTGCAACGCTTGCGCGGCGGGTTCCAGGTGGAGATGATCGAGCATCATGGCGGCGGACAAAATGGCCGCCAGCGGATTCGCGATCCCCTTGCCAGCAATGTCGGGGGCCGAGCCGTGGACGGGCTCGAACATGCTGGGATGCGCGCGGGTCGGGTCAATGTTGCCGCTGGCGGCCAGGCCCATGCTGCCGACGACGATCGCCCCCAGGTCGGTCAGAATGTCGCCGAAAAGATTACTGGCGACAACCACATCAAACGATTCCGGCCGTCGGATGAATTCCATTACGGCGCGGTCGATGAGCAGGGATTCGGTTGTGATATCGGGAAATTCCCGGGCGATCCGGGCGAAACACTCGTCCCAGAGGACCATTCCATAGCCTTGAGCGTTGCTCTTGGTAATGGACGCTACCTTTTTTCGCGGCCGCTGAACGGCCATTTCGAAGGCCGCACGGATGATTCGCTCGCAGCCACGGCGCGTGAAGACTGCGGTTTGCAGCGCCACTTCTTCGGGGAAGGTCTGGTAAATCCGGCCACCCGAATTCACGTACTCACCCTCGGTATTTTCGCGGAACACGACGAGATCTATCGAACCGGCAGGCTTGTCGCGGAGCGGGCTTTGGACCCCCTCATACAGATACGAGGGCCGCAGGCAGACATATTGATCAAACCGCCGGCGGATCGGCAGCAGCAGGCCGTTCAGAGTGATGTGGTCCTGAACTTTGGGATGTCCCACGGCCCCCAGGAGAATGGCGTCAAACTTGGCCAACTGATCGAGATAATCGGCGGGCGCCATCCGAGAATGCTGGAAGTAGTAGTCGGTCCCCCAGGGGAAATAGGTCCACGTGACGGACGCCTTGACCCGGGGCAGCACCGCCTCGACTGCCCGAACGGCTTCCCGCGTGACTTCGGGGCCAATACCATCTCCGGCCAACACCGCGATTTGAACATTCCGCATGTTTCGCCCCGCCTTTCTCTGGATGTGAATCAACAGTGAATATTCTAAGCGAATGGTACCCAGATTTGGACTGCGGCGACCAACGAATCAGATCAGGTGAGCCCGGCGGCGTAAGCCCCGGGATTCTTCGTCCGTGGGATAGGCATCCTGCCTGTCAATCGCGCAGCGACAACGTCGTGAACCAAGAGTCTGCGGCAATCATCATGGCGATCGGAGGATGAATGGACTACGGGTTTGTCACTTGAGGTGACAAATGACAGGCAGGATGCCTATCCCACGGGAAGAATCCGGGGGCTTACGCCACCCGGCTCACCTTGTATACGTGTTTTGCGACTGTTACCGTGTAATCGGCGGCGCAAACAATTCTGCAACGACATCAGCCAGGATAAAATTATCCCCCTGAGCCGACTGGTCCTGCATCGCCGTCCACAACAGACTCCCCTGCCCGACTGCTCGTTGTACCGACGGCGGCAGGATCGACAGTCCCAGCGGAGAACTGTGGCAGTTTTCAATGGCCCGGGCGAGGGCCATGGTCACGTGCGCTTTGTCGACCAAGAGGTCGAAATCAACGAGCCCTGCCAGCAGCGGATTGTCGCGGCCGGTAATCATCGATCGGAAATCGTCTTTGTAGGCGACCAGCGGTTTCCCGAGCATCCAGGCCATGGCCGCCTCGGACACGGCGCCTTCATCGGGAACGCGGCCGTTCAGGTTCCAGACCATGCTGCCGCATTCCGCGACCAGTTGGTAGACGTCCAGAGCAAAAATCGCCGCGTGCAGGAACTGGCCCGCCTTCAGCGCCGGCCAGCCCCGGGCGATCAGTTCGTCCAGAACGTGGCGAAACTCCATGCCGTCGCGGTGAGGCAGGTAGACTTCGTAGCCGGCGGCACACAGCCGCTCCGCGATGTCGGTCATCTCCGCCCGTTCGGATTGATTAAACAGAGGACCGGCACAATACACGCGCCGCGGGGACGGAGCCGAGATATCCGACATCAGAACCTTTCCACTCCCAGGACAAACAACCGGAAACGATATAGGGGGGCAGGATAAATAATTCAGGCGAGCCCGGCGGCGTAAGCCCCGGGATTCTTCGTCCGACACCCGAATGCGACTGCAACAGAAGAATCCGGGGGCTTACGCCGCCCGGCTCACCTGCGCAGTTTCTTTTGCACATCTCCACATGAAGGCAGGCGGAGATAATATCAAGAACCGGGTATGGAGGAATGACGAATGTCGAAATCCGAATGTTCGTTCGGTCCTTGGGTCATTTGTCATTCGTCATTCGTCATTTCGTGATCCTCCAGAATTACCAACACCCTCCATCTGGGTTATGATCTAATCCACCGGTAGACCGAACTGTGGCGGTCGTGGGCTGACGGCATCAGAGAGAATTCAAAAAGGAACTTCGGCCATGCTGCGAAAGATGGGGCTTGGGTGTTGTGTATTGATGTTGACGGTGGCTGTGGGATGCGAAGAGTTAGACCCGAACAAGAAGGCTCGGCCGGTGTTGGTACCGCCCGGGATCGCGCCGATTGGGATGGATGCCTCAGATGGTGGCCGGGCTGCCCCTCCGGCCGTGGCTCCCGTGGCCGCCCCGCCTGTCGCCGCGCCGCCAGCCGGTGGAGTTCCGGTGGCCGTGTCCCCCGTTGCCAATCCTGCGGTCAATGCGCCCGGCAATGACAGTAAGGGCATCATCGGCAAGACCGACGGCCGCGTGGTCGATGTCAAAAAAGCGCTGGTGGAAAATCCTAATCTGAAAGTCGTGGAAAACAAGACCGGCGGCGACGACATCCTGTCCTTCGTCGGGTCGGCCTATGTGGTCGCTCGTTCGCAAGCCAGCATGCTGGGTTTCCAGGCGTGGCTCAAGCAGCACAAGATCGTCGAAGAACGCAATCCGACCTATGACGAATTCATCCAGGCGATGAAGGAAAACGGCGTGCGCTTCAGCGCCCTTTACCCATGGCAGATGTATGGATACGACGTCGAGGCGGGAAAAATGGTCATCTTAGAAGATGCAGCCATGAAGGCGGAAAAGTATAAGGCAGCCGGGCTGACCCCGTAGACCGTTTGTCGTGTCGATATGCAGGGGAATGGGACTAATAGGACGGATGGGACTTATGATGGGATGCTGACTTCATAAGTCCCATCTGTCCCATGGGTCCCATAAGTCCCATCTATTCGATCACCGCTGTTAGGCGAATCGCCTTGTGACCCTGGTGTGAGCCGATCGATGCCGTGAAACGGGGCTGTCCGTCGCAGGACACCAGGCAGGGAGCTTGATCACCCTGCGGGGTCAGCAAGACATCGCCCACCTGCAGCTCTTGAAACTCCGTCGGTGACAGAGCAATCGGGGGTAGTGTGACCCGTAGTTGTACCGCTGTGGGGATCGATGCAGACGTTGATGTGCGGGCAGCGCGGAACGAACTTAACTTGTCACAGGCACCGCGCGGGATTCCCAGGCTCAGATGGCCATTCGCCCCTGAGCCCCGAATTTCGAAATCAAACTGGACGATCTCGCACGACAAATAGACCGGGATCCCCGCGATCCAATCCTCCGCGGAATTCACCGGTTTGATTTGCCACTTGGCGTCGGCCTGAGATGTGAACAGTGATTCGGAGAGACCGGCAACCAAGCGGCCGGTCAATTGTTGTTCGAGAGGTCCGAGGGTCCGCGCAGTAAGTTCACTGGCAGGCTCAGTGCCTCCGAGCAAGCAATCCAGGTGAGCCGCCACTAAGGAGTCATCCAACGCCATCCACACGGGGAATCCGCCCTGGCTGGCGGTCACTTGAAACCCGTGCCAGCCAGCATGCCCGGTCACGAAATCTCGCAACCGAACGATTTTCAGGTTCGCATTCTGGAGTGTGAAGCGACTCGCAAACGGATCGGTCCAGGTAGCCGACCAACTCTTCCCGAACGCGGTCTGCCAAGCCTGCAACGCTGCCAGTTCCTCTCCGTCGAGGGCCATCGGCAACGTGAACTGGTCCGCGGCCCAAGTTTGTTCGGGCATTGAACTCAATCGACTCGGAGAACCCGTGGCACCGCCTGCCAGATCGAGTCCGGCAAACAGTGATTGGATCTCAGAGGGACTGAGCGTTTCCGACATGACGAGGTTTCCAGGACGATTTGGTGACTGAGATACAAGCTCGAAGCGCAAGCGAGTGCATCTCTTCGAAACTGAAACGGAATGCACTCGCTTGCGCTTCGAGCTTGTATTTAAGGCAACTTGATCAACAACGCATCGCACCAATCGGCGTGATCCAGGATATCTCCCTGGTCGGCGAAATCGACGGCTAACGACAACTGCGATACATCCTTCATCGGGATCGGCCCGACGACAATCGCCGGAGTCTTACCTCGCACGACGTCGCTCGTAAAGACCGGTTTTCCGTCGGCCAGCACCCGGAAGATCACGCTGCCGCGACCTTCGGTGACGGCATCAATCCCAATCGTGGCCTGAAATGCTCCGTATTTCTTATTCAAACTGTAAGTCACCAGAGACTGGCTGTGCAGGCCGAGACCGCGGGCATACTCCTTGCCCCCCAGGCGCAACGGCCCGCCCACGGCACTCTGATTGCGCCGCAGGGGCCAGGTCCGCGCGAGATAGGGGGTGGAAACGTATTCCTTCGGCTCCAACTCCGACAGGAACACAACCCGGCCTCCCAGGAACTGCAGCGACACGAGGTGCTCCGGGGGGAAATGCAGTTCAGCACCGAACGCCGCCCGACAACTGAGTCCCTTCTTATCCGCAAACGCAACTTCGCTCACCGTCAGCAAGCTGCCGTCCGAGAGTGCCAGCAGAGCCTGACTTCCTTTTACGGGGGGAAAGCTGGTCAGTTCCGGGTTCATTCCAAACCCGCGGACGGTGGCACCTGGCACGCTGATCTTGCCCGCTGCCACCGTCAATTCGAAGGTGTTCTTGCCAAATCCTTCCAGTTGACCCGGCAGTCGGTCTCCGTTGGAAAGGTAGAAGATATCCTGGGTCTCACGCTGATCACGCAGTCGCACGATCATCTGGGATCGCTCGAGAGGATTTCGTGGAGGAATAAGCAGCGCTCCCCGTAAGGTCTCCAGAGGCACCGCGACTTCGGGCCAGGCCGGGAAACGCACCCATTGCCCAGCCAGCGATTCGGCGTCAATGGACTGCGGACGGAGTCCCAGGCGATCGCCATTTGCGAGTAAGAGTTGTGGCGCATCGTCCAGAAGTGCATCGGGTTGCGGGACCCAATCGATACGGATGACTTCGGCCCGGTTCCAGTCAGTCGGGGTGTCGGCAGTGATCCGGATTTTGGGATCGGAGATTTCGATCAGTTTTCCGGCTCGTGTCTGACCTGACAGGTCTTGCACGCGTACGGTTGCGGCGGGATCTGCATGGGCCTCGGACGTACCGATCACAAGACAGAGGCCGACGAGAATGGGCAGCAGGCACGGAAAGAAATGATAACGGTCTGGAATCGGCGAGGTTGGGCCAGAATTGGTGGGGCCAGTTTTCAGATGTATCATGACTCTTCAAAGTCCCGACAGGGACGACAGAACCTAGCCGTGGGTGTCAGCCCACGGTACGTCGCCGAGAACACGCTGAGCCCTGAATGGGCGACACACCCTAAGTTGTGTCGCCCATTCAGGGCTTGATTTCTGTGGTGAACCTTACCGT
>JAQGHS010000708.1 GCA_028291605.1 Planctomycetaceae bacterium
ACTGCCGCGCACCGGAGCCGACTTAGCGCCCCACCCATTGTTGTTTGGATGACTTCGAGTCGACCGCTCCTTTGACGCTCGTAATACCTGATCCCGGAGCAATTGCCAGTCCTTCTTCCCAGCGTGCCATCTTGAGCAATCGATAGCCGTCGCCGAGCCGTTCGCGAATGATGGCGCCATTGCCGCCGGATTGCTCGGTGGATGCCAAATGCACGCCTGCTAAATGGACCAGTCCCGCAGCCAGTAACCGCAATGCCTCTGAACTGGAACGCTTGAGGACCAGCAACCGTACCGGCGAATTCGCGGCCAGTTCGCGTACCAGCAGCCCGACCGCAGGATCGCAACTGGCAATCACCAAAGTCTCTGCAGCGTTGCTGGTGTTTTGCGTCTGGAGTTTTCCTCGTGACAACAGGCCATCATGGGCGACGACTCCCACGCTGCCACTCTCAGCGGGATAGAGGATATGCCGACCACCGACTTCCGCTTGCCAAAAACGGCAGGGGTCTTGAGTTGGAGTCCAAGCCCATTCCTCGGCGGGACGCTCCGACTTGGGTAACGAGAAGAGATCGTCGACCCGGCATTCAAGCGCCGCGGCCAGAGCCAGGGCGGTCGCCACCGAGGGCACCAGGCGGCGAATTTCGATCGCACTCACTTCAGTGCGCGAAACCCCGCCGCGCCGGGCGAGCTCATCTTGAGACCAGCCTCGGGCCTGCCGGAAAATCTTCAATTGATTCTGCAGTGGCTCTCGCGTTGACATGATCGTGTCATTATGACGGTGCTTTTATGGCACCGTCAAGCTGGCGGCCCAACACGAGCGTGAGGTTCATGGGAGGGCGAGGCTCCCGCCGAGCCAATTACGAGCTTTAGCTCGGAGGCCACCGGCGGTCTTACCACAACGATGCCTCCGGCGGACGCCGACCTGCGGTCGCTTTAGGCTCGGCAGGAGCCTCGCCCTTCCATCAACGTTACAGGTCATCCAGCCCGCGGAGTTACGTTTCTCGCGCTGTTGATTACAGTCGTTAAATACTGACTTCCCGTCTGCGATCACTTCGACACTGTGTCGCAAAAACTCAACGCGATCCCAACTCTGAGCTACGTTTCATTTGCCTACACGGATAGTTCCCACGCCTATTGGATATTGAAAAAATCTTTCTCCGACGTGACGGGCCTGAGTCGTCGAGAAACTGGTTAGATCAAGGTCATCAACAATGTCTCGAGACGTTCTCCCGCAAGTGGATCTCAATCAATTCCTGACAGAAGTCGATCAAGGATTGTCGCAGATCAAGAATCCGTCAGCGACGAGCGGGAACGTCGTCCCAGGTTCTGTGGCTGCCGTCACACCGGAGACCGGGACCGCTGCGCCGAACATACTTATTATCGATGACGAACCGATCAATATCAAGGTAATTACCAAGTATCTACACGAACTGGGATATACACGCTGCACCGGACTCAGTGACTCGCGGCAGGCGATTTATTCGATTACGAATGATGTCCCGGATCTCGTGATTCTCGACGTGATGATGCCCCACGTGACGGGGATTGAGATCCTCGCCAAGCTGCGCGCCAATCCCGAAACGGCACATCTGCCCGTCCTGGTTCTGACTGCGGCTGTGGACCGGGAAACCCGGTTGGCGGTGCTGGAATCGGGAGCCACTGACTTCCTGAGCAAGCCGATCGATCCCAGCGAATTGTCGCCTCGCGTGCGGAATGCGCTGACTGTCAAGAAATTCCATGACAGCCTGCGACATCAAGCTCAAAACCTGGAAAACGCGGTCCGGATGCGGACCGCCGAACTCGAGGCTTCGCGGCAGGACATCATCCATTGTCTCGCCCGTGCGGCCGAGTTTCGTGACGATGACACGGGCCAGCACGTCTTACGAGTTGGTCGCTATGCCGGAATCATCGCGCAGGCAATGGGACTCGGTCCCGATGAAGTCGATCACATTCGGCAGGCAGCACAATTGCATGACATCGGCAAGATTGGTGTTCCCGACTCCATCCTGCTGAAGCGAGGGAAGCTGGAACCCGACGAATTCGAGCGGATGCAAAAACACACCTGCATCGGCAAACGAGTGATTGAGCGTCTTCCACAACATGAGTGGGACGAACTTCGCAAGCATGTCCAGATCGGGGCGATGATCCTCGACATCCCACGTTCTCCCGTCTTGCAGATGGCAGCCCGAATTGCGCTGACGCACCACGAATGGTGGGACGGAAACGGCTATCCGCTGGGACTGGCCGGCGAGGATATTCCATTGGAGGGCCGCATTACCGCGGTCGCCGATGTCTTCGATGCCTTGAGCAGCAAACGCCCCTACAAACGACCATTCCCGCGAGAGAAATGCTTTCAGATCATCTCCGAGGAACGCGGGACGCACTTTGATCCGGATGTCGTCGATGCGTTCTTCTCGATGCGCGACGCCATCGTGAAGATTCAAATCGAACTGGCCGATGCGGATGTTGATGCCCATTAGCGTATCGCAGATACCTTCGTATGCCCCCGTGATCCGGTCGATGCGCTGCCGAGGGACCCAATGGGTACGCCGCCGAGTCTATCGCAACACCGTTGAAAAGAAGACATTGGCCACAGAATGACACAGAAGAAACACAGAATTTAAGAAGAAAAACTCATCTTCTTTTCTGTGTTTCTTCTGTGTCATTCTGTGGCTAAGTATTCTCTTTGAATTCAGTAAGTGGCCACGTCGACTGCAATGAGGAGGCGTTTCGGCTACTTCGAATCTCGAACGACCTGCAGTGCTTCTGGCAGCTGAATCGTCCCCTCATACAGGGCGCGACCGATGATCGCACCGATCAGCTTCGGTTGTGTACGGCTTTCTGACGCCAGCGTGCGGACATCATCCAGCGTGGTGACTCCTCCCGACGCAATCACCGGCAATCCCATGTTGGCGAGGCGCAACATGTCATCGATTGTGCCGCGGTCGACGCCCTGCATCATGCCGTCATTGGCGATGTTGGTGTAAATCACGGCGGCCAAGTCCAGATCGGCGTACTTGCTCGCGAGTTCCAACGCCGACACCTTCGAGACATCCAGCCACCCTTCGGTCGCGACGAAGGAGTCGCGTGCGTCCAAACCCAAACACAATCGGCCGGGGAACTCCTGGACCATCTGGCGAAACCATTCCGGCTGCTTCAGCGCTTGGGTGCCGACGATGACGCGATCGATACCGACGTCGTCGAGCATCAAGCGAATGGCCGCGGCATCTCGAATTCCGCCCCCTAACTGGCAGGGAATGCCGACCGCTTGCACAATGCGCCGTACGACATCCACATTGACCGGACGTCCTGCCTTGGCGCCATCCAGGTCGACCAGATGCAGGCGTTCCGCGCCTTGTTGCACCCACTTCAGGGCCATCTCCGTCGGATCGGCTCCGAACACGGTTTCTTGAGCGTAATCGCCTTGTCGCAGTCGCACACATTGGCCGCCGCGGAGATCAATTGCCGGTAACAGTTGCATGGTTTTCGGTGGTCTGAAGTAGAGTCGGGTCGCTGAAATTCCAAACCGCCAGAGTACCAAGAATCGCGACGTCGTGCGAGGATCCCGCCGTGGTCGCGGATGAAACTCAAAGCTGGTATCTTACACCGCTGTCGATGCCATCAGATTTCTCATTCGGAGAGCGGCCTCGTACAGATTCTGTCGCACTAGAAAAAACATTGGGAGCCATCACATGATTCGCCGACTCTGCCTCGCGTCGCTGGGGAGCATTGTGTTACTGGGTTTCGGTCAGACCGGTTGGTCAGCCGACGGACCTATTGTAACCGACAAGCATCCGGACACCGAATTGCTCGGTGATCTCGCGAAGAGCCCCGATTTCGAAACTCAGGGTGAATATGCCGGAGCCGCCGGTGACAAAAAGTTCGGTGCCCAGGTGATTGCTCGCGGTGAAGGAAAATACGACGCGGTCTTGTTCCCGGGTGGCTTGCCCGGTTCCGGTTCGGATGGCAAGACGAAGATCGCTCTGAAGGGTGAAACGAAGGACGGCGTGGTTCAACTCACGGGTGACAAATGGACGGCCTCCATCACGAAGGGCGTGCTGACGGCTAAAGGCGAGGGAACGGTCGAGCTGAAAAAGGTCTACCGAGTTTCCCCCACGATGGGTGCCAAACCGGTCGAAGGGGCCGTCGTCCTGTTTGACGGCAGCAGCGTGGAGGGTTGGGACGGCGTCAAGCTGGAAGAGGGCAAGCTGCTGGGTGTCGGCGGTCGCACCAAGGCGAAGTTCCACAACTACACGCTCCATCTGGAATTTCGCTCCCCATTCCAACCGACCAAATCGGGACAAGGGCGCGGCAATAGCGGCATGTATCTGCTCGACCAGTACGAATGCCAGATCCTCGATTCCTTCGGCTTGAATGGCGAGAACAACGAATGCGGCGGCTTCTATACGATCCAAAAGCCGAACGTCAATATGTGCCTGCCGCCGATGTCGTGGCAGACGTATGACGTCGACTTCACCGCTGCGAAGTTCGATGCCGCGGGCAAAAAGACGGCCAATGCCGTGGTGACGATCAAGCAGAACGGCGTGCTGATTCACGACAAGTTCGAGCTGCCGAAGAACACCCCGGGCGGCGGAACCCTCGATGAAAGCAAGCCCGGTGCCTTGTATCTGCAGAACCATGGCGACGCCGTGCGGTTCCGCAATATCTGGGCTGTGGAACACAAGTAACCCGCCGCATTTCGTGGTCCGGTTCGTGGGTCGGGTTTTCAGGCCCCTCCCACGACGGACTGCTCAGCAGATCGTTGAGGTTGCAATTGTCTGGCAACCTATTGCCGCTTATGATCTGGTAGTTCTCAGCTCGCTTAGATTTTAAGACGACCACGTCAGCATCAAGGCCCTTCTCCGTGACCGAAGCCGAAGACCCGTTGCAACCTCGCTCGTGCGCCGAGCGTCTCAAAGCGCTCAGTGAGCCGTGCCGGCTGCGCATTGTGAGCTCCTTGCGAGATGGCCCCAAGAACGTCGGCGATCTCGCGACCGAGCTGGACATCAGCATTGTCACCGTGTCGCACCACTTGGGGATTTTACGAGCCGCCGGACTAGTGGAATGTGACCGTGACGGTCGCTTCATCGTCTACCGGTTGCCGGCCGAAGTCTTTCAGAAGCCCAAGAAGGCCAATGCCCTGGACTATCTCGACCTCGGGTGCTGTCGCTTGGAGATGCCCAAGGAACAAGAGCAGGAATAACACCGTGGGATAGGCATCCTGCCTGTCATTTGTCACGTTAAGTGACAAACCCGAAGTCCATTCATCTTCCGATCGCCACAGGTCCTGGGGTAACTGCTTGGTCGCTTCGCGATTGACAGGTAGCATGCCTTTCCTACGACGAAAAAGCCCGGATTCCATTGCGGAAACCGGGCTTTTGTTGTGTTTCAAGATTCAGTGCTGAATCGCTTCAGCGACCGAGGTCATTCATCGCGACCGTTGGGGCGATCACCGATCACGTCGATCGCGGCCCAGGCGCTGCGGCTCGGGTTGGCATTTTCCCATTCGACTTCCAGCTGGCTCAGATCGACAAAGCGATCTCGCATGCAGGGAATGAACAGGGGCTCATTCGGGGACGCCACCTGGTCGACAGTCAGTTGCCGGGTTACATTGCTGTTCAACACGCCGAAGTTGTTTTCGTGGCTGACGTAGCGAATGGTCTTCACCCGCACCGGCCCGCCGAAAGCTCGGACTTCGAAGTAGCGTCCCTGGCCGCGACCTTCGCCGTTATAGGGGCGAAAGACCGGAGAACGCCCGACTTCCACCGCATCGGGCGGAATGCCGTTGGGCGTGTTGACGTTGGCTACCGGAATTGTCCGCCTGCCGGGAACTCCGTACGCCGTGTAGACGTCCTGCTCCATGAACAGCGGTTGGGTGGCGAGAATCACATCGGTCAATGCCGGAGCGACTTCATTCCGCCATTCGCGGGAGACTCGCGGGTCGCAGAAGCTGACCTGATGTTCGACGGCGACGGCCGTGGTACGGACGCGCAGCAACAACGTGCGGACCGTTTCGCGGAAGGCCAGGTACCGTTCCCGGGCCTGCATGGTCCGGGCATCGGTCGGCAGATCACGAATACGTCCGCGAAACCGGGCACTGTCCAATTGGGAATAGGCCTGTGAGGCTTGTTCCAGATCCCAGCCAGCAACTTCCAGTGCGCCTGTGTATAGACGCAGAGCACGCAAGTCGGCGTAGGCGATCAATTCGTTCGGAGACGGGTCATCACCCGGTTCAATGTGTTTGTAGAGCGTTCGAACGCCCGCTTCGAGAATCGCGGTCGCTTCGCTGAGCGACGGGACTCCCTGCGTGGGAACGTTGTTGTAACCGTTGCCGTAGCCGGGACCAGTTCCGGGGCCGAGGCCACGGGGAGTGCTGGTGTAACCGGCGGCAGGATTGCCACGAGGATTGCCAAACGGATCCTGTGCCATGGCCGCGACACAGATTGCACTCAACGCGATGCCACCAATCAACCGCCGCAACCATAGGCCGCCGCGGGTCCCCCCCTGAACTTGCGCCATGATCTCCTACCCTCCTTGGAAGAACAAACCCTCGCCCCACGGCGATCTTTTTTTGCGCGGAGGGCCGCCGGGACGCCACCGCGCGGGGAGTCTCGCAGAATCACGATTCAGGGGCAATAGGAATTTCGGACAGAGGCTTTCTGTGGTTTCAGTTCACTGGTCCATCACAGAAGTGCGGAAGGGGTCGCCCGTTCCACTTATTGTGTGATAATTCATTCAGGGCCAGTTCAATCATTTATTCAGTTCAATCAATTACTTACAAGGAGCAGACAAATGAAGAAGTGGGAATACAAAGTACATACTTCCAGAACGCTGGGCGAAGGGGCCGCACTCCTGGATGGATTTGGCAACGACGGCTGGGAATTGATCGGCACGCAGAAAGATCATAAGGAGCACTACATGTTTTTCTTCAAGCGTGAAAAGGTTGCTTCGCAGCCTGAACCCGAGTGAAACCAATCAACTCTGCCCCTGCAGAAGACGTTCCAGTTCTTCGAGCAACGCCAGTTGGCCGGAGTTAATTTTTACTTTCGCCTCAGCTAAGAACCAGAAGGCCGCTCGATCGATCTCGGGGAATTCCACCTGCTTCCCCGAACGTGGCGGCCATTCCATGGTGAAGGAATTGCTGACAATTGCCTTCGGGTCGCAGTCCCCCTGGAACCCCCAGGCATGCACGATCTTGCCACACTTCTGTGTAATGGGTGTCAAAGCGACAAACGGACTCGTCGGGGTGACACCGGTCTCCTCTTGAAATTCCCGCCTGGCGGCCGCGAACAAGTCCTCTCCCGGTTCGACTTCGCCCTTGGGAATTGACCAGGCACCTTCGTCTTTGTTCCGGAAAAATGGACCACCAGGATGGGCCAGTAGTACCTGCAACTGGCCATCCTGAAAGCGGTACATCAACAAACCAGAGCTGATAGGGGGCGTAGACATAAGACGGATCCTCGTCACCACGAAAGCCGGCGGTACCACCCCACCGACCATCCTCCGGACACACGCGAAATCTCGTGCATTCTTTGAATTCTTTGATCTGACGTACACCTGGCGCTTTTTACACTCAGTCGCATAACTGCTTGTTGGTAAATCAGTTATGTACCAATTCCGAACCTAAGTCGATCCCATCATCCCACTTTGACTTCGCGGCAGAGAGCAGTCGCGGAGTGAAAGCAGAGAGTAGGCCAGCGACGATCGAACTCACGATTTTCGTGCTTGCAAGCACACGCGATTTTTTCGTGCACTCTTTGAATTCTTTGTTCTATTGTCCACATAATCTCAACTGTGCAAACAAGCAGAGACCAGCGCGATCCTGGCCTCTCGTGGGGCGAACCCCCGCCGTAGGATGGCCGCCTCGGCCGTCTTCTTGCCGGACTGCTCACACGAATTCTGATGAATTCTTTGCATTCTTTGTTCTAAAGTATAGGTGCCTGTGTCTGTGTTTTGTCACGTAACATGCTTTGCACCAGCCAGTTACGTGCTAACCCGGAACTCAGGTCAATTTCATCGCTCCGCACATCATTTCGCTGCGCTCTTTGATCCCTTTGATCCCTTTGATCCCTTTGATCCCTTTGCGCAAAGGTACACTTTGTTTGGCGGTTGATATTTTCATTCTTAGACCCCGGAGGGGTCACAGAGAGTAGCCGGTGGTTGAGCGCAGCGACACCACCGGAAAGGGTTCGACGACGAAATCTCGACCCAGGACGGGTCGCAGAGGCGTTGATCTGCGACCCGTCCTGGGTCGAATACGCGTGATGAACTACTTGTCCGGTGGTGTCGCTGCGCTCAACCACCGGCTAC
>JAQGHS010000725.1 GCA_028291605.1 Planctomycetaceae bacterium
ATAATGGAATGTGTGACAGGTCGTGCAGAGAATCAAATTCGGACTGATAAAACAGGAAGATCGGACTCAATTGCAATAGGAATGCCAGGCCTTCAGACTCCATGCTCCGTCCGGTCGAGATGAAGAGTTGCCATGTCGTGAGGATCACCACCAACGGGACGATACACCACGACACAACCACGGCCAGTGCGGTCAATGTGGCCCATGTGGGAGACTTGACCTTCAGCCCAATCCAGAGCGAGAGCCAAATCAACAGTGGGATGTAGATGGCGACCATGGAGAGGCTCGTAATCATGTATTCCGGCCCGTCGAAATGTTGGTATTGTCCCCACGGACGAGTTCCCACAATGGATCGCCACATCCCTTCGAACAGGATACAGGTCACGAGCGGCAGTGTGCAGACCCACGCCAATCGTTGCACGCCGGCAATCTTTTCCAGGATAATTCTCCGACCCTGCAGCGGCAGCGTCAGCAGGATATCCAGCGTCTGGCGACCACGCTCACCCGCGATCAATCCGGCGGATGTGACCGTAATTAATAATGCCGAAACCAACCAGACCAATACGGTGGTAATAATGACAGGGACATCACCGTCACCAGAGCTACCTGCAGATCGCCCGATCACGCTGACGACGACCAGGAGGACGGGCACTTCCAATGCCAGCAGCACGCGGATCAGGTAACGCACTTGTCCGAGGGAGCGTTTATGAGTCTCACGCCAGGCAATTGGTGAGAAATAGGGTTCGGAAGCGGATTCCTTGATCACCACGATACCGCGTGTCACCCGATTGTTATTGAGCGTGTGAAAGCAACGGTCCAGCACACGTAATAGATTAAGAACTAGATTCTTAGGGGGCAGAAAGGCTCGGCGAACCAGGCAGATACGGGCAATCAGGAGCGCGAACAACCCCGATGCAATCAGCGGAACTCCCATCGCCAGATTGAACGCGAACATCGTCCCAGGAGTCATCGTCCCGAGAGGCCCTTCGAGCTGTACGATGAACCCGACAAACCCCACGAACGATAACAGCATGATCTCGGCGTAATTTGAATTGACTCCGAGAGGGGTTGCGATGTTCCGAATAAAGTTCGTGAGTTCGTTATGAATTAGCCAGTCTGCAGTGGGCAGACCAAACCCGATCATGAACATCAACGCATAGCAGGTCAACAGGGCGGCCGTCGTCGTACGAAAGAATGACGAACAGGCCACTGCGATCGAGCAAATCTGAAACGCAGTCAGCGACAGGAACCACACTGCCACGAACATGTCGACGGTATTGACCCCCCCGAAGCTCATGCAGAAGGCCAGCAGCGGCATCGAGCAAAAAATCAGGCAGTACATCGGCAGCAGACGACTCAACAGTTTTTCAAAGATGATCGTCCAGGGCTCGAGTTTGGTCAGAAACAACAGTCCCAGGGTATTGCGTTCTTTTTCTATCGTCAGCACGCTGCAGGCGAGTGCCGGCAGGAAGAGATAGATCCCCGCAAATTGCCAGCCCACGATTCCGATAAAGATATTGCGGCCGATTCCCAAAACACTCAATCCCGAGTTCCCGGCACGTGACATCTCGGGCAAAATGATCGTCATGCAGGCGAAAAAGAACAGCGTGGCGTAAGCAACGCGGACGATATAAGTACGCCGCCGCGCAGCTTGCTCCTGAAGTTCCTTGACCAGGAGTGGCAAACCGAATCGTCTGAGGACGGCAAACATGGGACGTGTCCTTCAGGAAGGGATTCGCTGTGATTTCAAAACCGACTCGCCCGACTCGGCGACTGAGGCGATCTCGGAATCTGAGTCCCCATTCTGTTGAGACGAAACCGGGTCGAAATCCAGTCGTGTCGATGGGGCGATCCTGTCCGATGAGTCGGTTCTCACTGCATTGGGGACGCCGATCCGTTCGAGATACCATTCCGCCCGGTGCATCAGATGACGATGGATCAGCCACAACATGCCAACGTGAATCGACAGGTTGATCAATGCCGGCATTAAGGGGACGTTGATGAGGTAGCGCAGATTTCCTGTTTCGTTGACGAACGTAAAGTACCAGGGGCTCATCGAGCCCAGAATCCCCATAACCACGGGGATCACGTCGACTGTTAACAGATCTTTTAGAGTGTAGACCGCGAGCATGAGTGGGAGCTGAGGAAGGACGCTGGCAGCAGCAATTGTCAGCACTGACATCAGAATGGCACGCATCGAATTGCGAAAAATCAGGCCGCACCACAGCGAGATCCATTTCACAAGTTCGGAATAGATCACGACGCTTCCCAGGGCACCTGCGAGATAGACCCACCATAAAAAATTGGGATCTGCCAACTGATAGCGTAACCAGGTTTGTAGGCCGATCGCGGAGAAGACAGGGATCGAGCAGACCCACTGTAGCCTCCGCACGCCACGCAGCTTCTGAGTGAGAATCTCGCGACCGGTCAAGGGCGTGGAGCGTAACACATCCCAAGTTTGCCGAGTGCGTTCCAGCGGGATCGTATTGGTGGCCGTGATCGTGATCAGGACCAGGCAGACGATCCACAAGAACCAGATCATGCCCGTCAACCCGGTCGTTCCACCGGTCCGAAAGTCACCGGCCGCAGATGTGGCAATCATCGCTCCGACGAAGAGCACGGGGAACATCAGCGGAATCATGATGCGGACGAGATAGCGAAACTGCCCCAGCGACCGTTTGGAAACCTCGCGCCAGGCAATTGGTTCATCGCCCGGCGGCGAATCAGCTTCCCGCACCAGTTTCACGTCAAACGAGAACTTGCGATTGGCCCAGAAGAAGATCTTGTCGATACCCCGAAAGAACTTGAGTAGTGGATTGCTGGGGGTGACGAAGGCGCGGCGGTAAAGTGCCCAACGGGTGACACACAGACATATGATGCTCGCCAGGAAACTGGGGATACCTAATACGATTGCCGGAAGCCAAAACGAGCCCGCAGGTGAGGTTACGCCATTCGCAAACATCTCAAATAGAATCGCAGGCGACAGGGCTTTATCCAGCGATTGAGGCCCCAGAACATAGTTATAGGCTGGCATGCTCGGTCCGCTGGTGACATCGTTAGAACTTTCGAACAAGCCGATCAGCAGAGTTGAAAAGTCATACAAGAACTCTCGCGGGACCAAGTCGTAGAAAATCGGAAGAGCAACGGACAGTGACAACAAGACCACGTAGCACTGTATGAAGGCCCCGATCGTCGAATTACTTAACGCCGAGCACATCACCGCGACACAGCCGGTTAATAAGAGCGCTAATAATAGATAATAACCTGCAACAAACAGTTGAAAGACCGTCAGTCCGCCCAGCGAATAGGTGAAGGCCATGACGGGCAGGCCACACATTAGAAACGTCAGCATCGGAACCAGCCGGCTGAGCAGCTTTTCCATGATGATGGCCCAGGGCCCCAATCGTGTGAGAAATAACAGTGCCAGCGTATTGCGTTCTTTTTCCGTCGTGAGAACGCCGCAGGCCATGCCCGGCAGCAGCAGGAAGATGCCCCAGAACTGCCAGTTCACCAGGGACGTTAAGATCGGCGCCCCCTGCCCTAGCACGTTTAACGCGGTCACCAGTCGCAACTGCAACGCAATCGAAGCCAGCGCGAAATAGCTCAGCAAGGCGACATAAACGATGCGGATCAAGTACGTGCGGCGCCGAGCGGCCTGTTCAAGGAGTTCCTTGAGCAAGAGAGGCAGGCTCATTCGCTGCAGTACTGAGAACATCAATCATCCCTTCGGCCGTAGGATGGGCACTCTTGCCCGTCTCTTCGTTTTTCCGGCAAACAGTTATGTGTCTGTGATAGCTCTAAACGACAGTATCTAACGAATCAAACTCCTGCTTTTCTTCGTGTCCTTTGTGGCCTTCTGTTCTAAATTCATTTTTTAACAGAAGGCCACAAAGGACGCGAAGGATGGCAAGTTTGACTGCCCTCCGCGATTTAGTGGCGCATGTGCCTTCGAGTTCAAGATTTAAACACACAGACAGGCAAGAGTGCCCATCCTACAGCCGTCGTTATCGCTTCCTCTTATTCAAGCAGTCTTCCCTTCGGTCAGCTTCATAAAGGCCGTCTCCATGTCCATCGCTTCCGGCTGGAACATGCGAATCCGGCCTCCCAGGCTGTGGATGTGATCGTGAAGGTCTTCGATGAGCAATTCGTCTTCGTGCAGACGGATGGCCAGGCGGTCGGTCATCTCATCGACTTGAATGACACCCGCTACGGCGCGAATCTTGTCGGCGAGGTCCGGTGACTGCCGGACGAGCTGTACGTGAACGACT